>JBIKRY010000246.1:0-7270 GCA_044348925.1 Bernardetiaceae bacterium | reverse complement strand
ATCCGCAAATTGAAACTACGTATTTTGCAACGCCAAAAACAACTGCCGTACAAACGAATGACCTCGATATGTTGGTAGATGTAAAAGGTTGGAAATCAGCAGGAAACCGTTTGACTGGGTATAAAGTAAAGGGGATTAAGTTGTTGGGTGGGAAATAAAAAACTTTTTTATAGATGTAATCTTGCGAAATGTCGCACCATTCAAAAGATTATAAGTTGATAATTTTCAAGTAATCATTAGTTTTTAAGTCCGTTAGGACTGTAACCTTGGTAGAAAAATAAGTTATAATTAGTTTAAAACTCCGTAGGAGTGGCACTTTTGATGATTAGGTTTCACTCCTACGGAGTTCTTGACAAAATAATCTACTTTTTCTACCAAGGTTACAGTCCTAACGGACTTAAATTTTTTTTGCAAAATTAAATTTATTGTGTATAAAATAATTAAAGAAAAAACTGAACCTTGTTTATACAAAAACCAAAACATTATGAAATTCTCCCAACGTATAGGTATAACTCCTGTAAAAACAGTTTTGCAAGTTAATGATATGGACACAGACCTAAGAAATGGGCTTTGGAATGTGATTTTAGAACAGTTTTGGGGAAATATACAATTTCGTCATTATAGTAATGAAGAAATGCAATTTAATGCAAATAAATATATTTGGACAAATTTTCTTAAAAAAGCTGCGGATACTTTTTATAGCAATTATGCTGAAAAAAATATTAGAAAATGGTTTTTTGAAGCACAATGGTATGAAATCTATGATTTTATAGAATTTATTATTTCTATTGGATTTAATGAGAATTACAAGCAATTAGTTGAAAGTTTTAATTATATTCTCCAAAAAGAAGTTTCAGGATATAGAATTGTAGATTTTAAAATTGTACAAATTACATCAGAGGAAGAAATACAGAGTATAGAAGAAGCACTATACAATTCGGATACTTTTAAGTCTGTAAATACACATTTAAAAACTGCCTTAGATTTGCTTGCTGATAGAAAAAGCCCCGATTATAGAAACTCTATCAAAGAAGCTATTTCGGCGGTTGAAGCTTTTTGTAAAATTATTGTAAATGATGATAAAGCAACATTAGGAGCAGCATTATCAAAGATAGAAAAAACGCATAAAATACATAGTGCTTTAAAAAGTTCTTTATCATCTCTTTATGGATATACAAGTGATAGTGCAGGTATTAGGCACGCATTACTTGAAACCGATGTTGAAGTAGCTTTTGAAGATGCAAAATTTATGTTAGTTTCTTGTTCAGCTTTTATCAATTATTTTAGGGCAAAAATCAAAATGTAATTTTCAGTTTTTTGAAAAACAAAAATATTTAGTCGGAAATGCAATAATTTCTATGTTTTTTTGTATATTTGCAGTACAAAACAGAGCGTAATCAGACGTTCGTGCAACGCTTGCATTTTTGCAATGGCATTGCAACGCTGTTTTATAAAAGCCACATAAATAATTTTTTATGTGGCTTTTTTATTTTTGCGAATATACAGAGTTTGCATAGCAGCTTCTTTTTTTGCAGGTCTAATCTCCTCTACATAAACATATTGGTTTTCTAAATTTTTGCGATATAAAATCACTTCCCTACCAATATTATTAATGCCACCGTGTGTAATTTCATCAGGATTATCTATAATGCTATCTATTTTTTCAAAGTCTTTTTCTGTAACTCCAATTTGTCCTCTTAGTGTTTCCAATTTGTCGTTTCCGTGTTTACGAAAAGTATGTTTAATGGCATAATTGTCCATAGTACGTTGAAAATCAGTGAGTTCTATACCCGTTGTTTCTTTAATTGCTGTCAGTTGCTCAACTGTTGGGTTAGCTAAATCTATTTTGATACGTTGATTTGTTGTGTCTTGCAATGTTTTTTGTACTAATTCTTTTATAGACATTTTTTAAATATTTTACACAAAATTATCATTTAAAATATAAATTTGTAACTTATCAAGATTTTTATTTTGCAACGCCAAAACAACTGCCATACAAACGAATGACCTCGATATGTTGGTTGGTGATTTGACTATTCTTTTTTAAAATCAATCAATAATTTTTCTATTCCGTTCTCTCCCATCTCTGCATAAACAGAAAAAACTCCTTCTGCCAAAAGTGCAGCAAATGCTTTTCCTGCTGTACCGTTTTCAAAATCAATTTGCTTAAAACCTTTTTCTAAATTATTCAAAATATTTTCGCTGGATAATTCAGTCGTGTTTATGGACTTTACTTCTTCTAATATATTTTCTGCTAAAAGTTGATTTACATTTTTATTGTCTAATAAAATATCTGTAAATCGTTGAAAATCAAGCCCTTGCTTATATAATTGCTTGGTCTTATTGTCAATAAAAATTCGTTGTGTTTGGTGAGGCAAATGGTTTATCTTTTTGATTTCTACCAAATCTCCAAACACCAAAACACCAGAGTCCAATAATATTTCCCCTATTTTTTCCATCTTATTGTTTCTTTATTATTTTCTTTCTTTACCATTCTGGGAATAATATGATGGTCATTGACATAGCCTTCAAATCCACATTTTTCGCAAATTCCTTTTTTATATTTTCCCATATAAATTTTGCTTGTCTAATCTTTTTATGGCGTAAAGATAATAGGAAACAAAAAAAGATTACATTCTCAACAATGTAATCTTTTTTTGTTTGACTTTTAATGTAGAAAATTTTGATGTAGAAAAATTTACATTTCTTACTTACCTCTAAAGTAATTATTTTATGAAATTTGCTATTTTCTAAACAATTCTAAAAAATCTTTATTTATTTTATCTCCAAAATTATTTATTTTCATTTTTTCTTTTTACGTTTGAGTAAATAATTCTTATCCTATATTCGTAGTATTACATTTTTTACCTATCATTACTCGATTAACCGAAAATTACTTTATTTTGTATATTAGCTACAACTTAAATTTCTATTTTTTTTATTTTACAGTTTGACCATGCTACACAAATTATTTCACATTGTCCTCTATTTTGTTGTAATAACCTATGCAAGCATTGCATACGGACAAGAATTAGGTAGTCCCTTTATCCGCAATTACACCCCCAAAATGTATAATGCACACGTGCAAAACTGGGACTTAAATCAAGATAAACAAGGCATTATGTATTTTGGTAATGGTGATGGAGTAATGACTTATGATGGGGTAAGTTTTCGTATTTTAGAATTGCCAAACAAACAAACAGTTCGAAGTATGGCAATAGACGAAAGTGGAACTATTTATATAGGCTCAGTTGGGCATTTTGGCTATATCAAGGTGGACAGTGTAGGCAAAATGGTGTATGTAAATTTAATAAATAAACTAAAAAACGAAGACCAAGATTTTAAAGATGTACACGAAGTAATTTGTACCAAAGAAGCTATTTTTTTTCGTACCAGCAAAAAACTTTTTAGAATAGATAAGCAACAAAAAATAACGGTTTGGAACACAGATAAAATATTTGGCAGTGGGTTTATGTTACAAAATACGTATTTTTTTCGAAGAAGTGGCAAAGGTTTATTAAAAGTAGAAAAAGATAGTTTAGTGCCTGCCCCCAATAGTGCGGTATTCAGAAGATTTTTTGCAAATGCTTATCTGCCTAATGTTGCTGGAGATGAAATTTATTTTCCTGCCCAAAAAGCAAGAGAAACACTAGAAGATTATGCAGGCTTTTTGGCTTATAGCCCTTTCAAACCTTATCGTGATACTACTTTTTTGCGAAAAATACCTACAGAGGCGGATAGTTTTATGATAAAAAATAATATTGCCACGATAGTAAAACTAAAAAATAATAATTTAGTATTAGGCTCTAATGATAAAGGTGCAGCAATGATGTCTGAAAACGGTAAATTTTTACAAACTCTTTCACAAGAAACTATTGGTTTGCAAAATGATGCCATTCGCAAACTTTTTACTGATAGACAACAGGCTACTTGGGTCGCAATGAACAAAGGAGTTAGTAGATTAGAATTACAAAATCCAATTAGTTTTTGGAATGAGGCAAATTCGGGCTTGAAAGGTACTCCAGAAGCAATTATTCGCCACAAAGGTACCATATATATTACTACACACACAGGAGTTTTTTATATTGATAAGCAAAATAAAATTCATCGTATTCCGCCTTTTGCCGAACAGTGTTGGAGTTTGTGCAATTTTATTACGCCTGACAAAGATACTTTATTGCTTGCAGGCTCGTCTTATGGGGTTTTTGAAATTAAAGATTACAAAGGAGTACGTACAAAATTTGTGAATAATGCAGCCCAATTAGTAAATGCAGCTTACGAATTATACCAGTCCAAAAAAAATCCAAATAGATTATTGATTGGCACAAGTGATAATTTATCTTCGATGCTCTATGAAAAAGGACAATGGACAATAGAAGAACCTATCAAAAACTTAAAAGATGATTTTCGAGGAATTGGAGAAGATGCCGAAGGAAATATTTGGTTAGGCTCTTTTCGTGGTGGAATTTACAAAATTCAATCTAATGATAACTTAATGAATTTTGTAAACCCTAAATCTATTACCCATTATACAGAAAAAGATGGTATTCCGTCCATGAAAAATAATTTGGTGTATCATTTTGCTAATCAATTAATTTTTGGTACAGAAAAAGGTTTAATAGTTTTTGACAAAGCAAGTAATAAATTTGTGCCATTTCAAGGTAACTCGACAGAAAAATTACCTAAACAGTTTTATGATGGAAGTCGAGATATATTTTCATTTCAACAAGATTTTCAAGGAAATTTATGGGCAGCAGGTTTGTTTAACAAAACAGGCGAAATAGCTTTTTGCGAAAAACAAGCCAATGGCACTTACAACTATATTTACAAGCCATTCAAAAATATTCCAGAAATGATGGTTTTGGCTTTTTATACAGAAGGAGATAGTATTACGTGGATTGGAGGTAGCGAAGGACTGTATCGTTTTGATAGAAAATTAGCAGAAATAGAAAATAACAAAGATAATACATTCTCTACATTTATTCGTAAAGTACGTATCCATCAAGATTCTACCATTTTTTATGGCAATTTTCCACAAGAAATAGAAAGTAGTATTGGCAAAGTTTTAGGTTTGGGTGGTACTACACAACCCGAATTTATGAAGTTAAAAATACCTTACCACGATAATGATATTACGATAGAATATGCTGCACCAAATTTTACAGATGAAACCAATACCGTTTATAGCCATTTTTTGGAAGGTTATGATGAAACTTGGTCGTCATGGACAAAGCAAACACAAAAAGAATATACCAATTTACGCGAAGGAAAATATACCTTCAAAGTGAAAGCAAAAGATATTGCAGGCAATGAAAGTGAAATAGCCACGTATGAATTTACTATTCTTTCTCCTTGGTATCGGACTTGGTGGGCATACATATTATACGGTTTATTAGGGGCAGTTTGTGTGTATTTTGTAGTGAAATATTATACCAAAAGTTTGGAAAAAGACAAACAAAAATTAGAGGTTTTAGTCCAAAAAAGAACACACGAAGTTACCCTAAAAAATGCAGAACTTGAGCAACAAAAAGAAGAAATAGAAGCCCAACGAGATAATCTACGCCAAGCAAACGAAGATGTTTTGCTTAAAAATGCAGAACTCGAACAACAAAAAGAAGAAATAGAAGCACAAGCAGAAAATTTGAGAGAGGCTAATAACGAGATTTCTGCAAAAAATGAACAAGTAGAAAAAGCACTTACCAATATTCAAATTATTTCGGAAATTGGGCAAAAAGTTACTGCAAGTTTGGACTTAGAAAAAGTTATTCATTTGGTCTATGAAAGTGTAAATGCCTTGATGGACGCAACTTGTTTTGGCATTGGGGTATATGTTCCCGAAGCAAAAAGTATTATTTTTCAAGGTTTCATAGAAAAAGGCGAAGTGTTGCCAACAGATGTAGAGATTATAGACAAAAACCACCCAACTTTGGCGGGCATTTGTTTGATGCAACAACGAGAAATTTTGATTAATAATGTCTATGCTGATGCAGCAGAATATGGTATTGCACTCAAAGCACAGGGCGGAGATTTGGCGGTTTCTATTATTTATTTACCATTGATTATCGAAACTCGTACCGTTGGCGTAATTACGGTACAAAGTTTTGAAACCAATAGATATGGAGAAACCGAAGTAAATATGCTAAAAGCATTAGCATCTTATATCAGTATTGCGATTGAAAATTCACATAGTTACGAAGTAATTAACCAAAAAAATCGTAGCATTACCGACAGTATTCGATATGCCGAAACCATACAAAAAGCAATGTTGCCTTCCGATAAAGAAATGCAAGAGGCTTTGAAAGAATATTTTGTGATTTACAAACCAAAAGATGTAGTTTCTGGTGATTTTTATTGGTTGAGTAAAGTAAAAGAAACTGTTTTTGTGGCAGTTGTCGATTGCACAGGACATGGCGTACCTGGTGCATTTATGAGTATGATTAGTATTTCCTTATTACACGAGGCTGTAAATCAGCAAGATATTTTTGAACCTTCGGCTATTTTGCATCATATCAATTATGAAATTCGCAATGCCTTGAAACAAGATGAAAGTAGAAATCGTGATGGTATGGACTTGGTACTTTGCAAAATAGAAAAGCAAGATAATACCAGCAAACTAAGCAACAAAATTACTTTTGCAGGTGCAAAACGTCCACTGTTTTATTCGGCAGACAATAAAATTTGCGAAATCAAAGGCACAAGAAAAAATATTGGAGGTAATCAAAAACAAATACATACTTTTGAGCAAAATGAAATATTTTTGGCAGACGGAGAAATGTTGTATTTGAGTACAGATGGCTATTGCGACCAATCCAACAGCAATCGTGATAAATTTGGCATTTTGCAATTCATAGATTTGTTGCAAAAATCTATCAACAAATCTATGATAGAACAACATCAAGACGTAATCAATGCTTTAGCAGCACATCAATTAGATGCCGAGCAACGTGATGATATTACAATTATGGGAATTCGGTTATAGTTCCTGTAAATTGCATTGTTGTAGTACGTAGCTCCTGCTACGTACTTTTTCTTCGATAGAAGTTAGGGTAATTAGCAGTCCTAAAAAATCACTCTACAAGAAAAATAGATTAGCTTTGCAAACATTTTACATAAAACAAACCCTTAACTATTTGATAATTAAGGGTTTAGATTTTGCCAACGTGGTTTTGCAGCAATTCCCACTTTGGCAATTTTATTCCAATTTTACCATATGGACATTTGTCAACTTTTGGTAGAGTTGTGCAAAATTTTTCAAATCCTTTGAAAAAGA
>JBIKRY010000245.1:0-7279 GCA_044348925.1 Bernardetiaceae bacterium | reverse complement strand
ATTTGGCTAAAGCAGCATCTACCAAAATAGCTATGGAGTCGTCTGTACTATCTTGCAACAAGTCTAATTTTTGGGCAGTTTCTAAAGCCGATAATGTAGGATTTTTGAGCATTTCGGGAAATAATTTTTGCGAAGCTGTCGAAAAACTCAATTTATTTTGTTCTACCAACTCAATAATTTGTGCTATTTGTGTGGTAGAAAGTGGAAATTGTGCAATAGGCAAACTCAATTCATTGATATACGATTTGATAGCACCCATTACCCAATTGGAAGCTGCTTTGTAGTTGGTCGTTTTGTTACATAATTCCACAAAAAATAAAGCTACCTCTTTGGTATCTGTCAAAACTACGGCATCATATTCAGGCAAACCAAATTCAGTAATAAATTTATTTTTCAAATCATTTGGCAATGGTGGCATCATTTCTCGGATAGTTGCCAAATACGATTCAGAAATGATAAAAGGTTGCAAATCTGGTTCTGGAAAATACCGATAATCATTCAAAGCCTCTTTGGAACGTAGGCTTGAAGTTAGTCCTGTAGTAGCATCAAAATTGCGAGTTTCTGAAGGAATATCTATGTTATTTTCTATCATTTCTACTTGTCGCATAAATTCATGGTCAATGGCACGTTGCACATTGCGAATAGAATTCATATTTTTTACCTCTACTTTTTTACCATATTCTTTTGCACCACGCACACGTACCGAAATATTGGCATCACAACGCAAACTACCTTCTTCCATATTTCCATCACAAATATCCAAATAACGTACTAATTTGCGGATTTCGGTCAAAAAAGAATATGCCTCCTCCGAATCTCTAATATCTGGTTCCGAAACTATTTCTATTAATGGGACTCCTGCACGATTTAGGTCGACAAGGGTTTCTATTTCTTGAGCAAGGTGCATAGATTTTCCTGCGTCTTCTTCCATGTGTATGCGGTTGAGTTTTACGGTAGTGCTATTGCCTGTGCGTGTTTTTACCTCCACATATCCTCCTTTACAAATTGGTGTTTTGTCTTGTGTAATTTGGTAACCTTTTGGCAAATCGGGATAAAAGTAGTTTTTGCGGTCAAAAGTGTTGTATTCTGTAATCGAGCAGTGGCAAGCCAAACCCATTTTGATGGCATATTCGGCTACTTTTTTGTTAAATTTTGGCAAAGTGCCAGGGTGTGCTAAAGTAATTACACTAATATTGGTATTTGGCAAACTACCAAATTCTGCCGAATCGGAAGAATAGGCTTTGCTATTGGTTAGCATTTGTGCGTGAACCTCGAGTCCTACTACGAGTTCATATTTTTCGCGTGCTTGTTCAAGTGTGAGCATATCCGTATGTTCTGATAAATATGTTGCAAAGCTAAACAAAATACAAATATTGCATAGCATAAATAAAATAAAAATCTATATTCACAAAAAAGCAAATATAGATTTTGTGGCAATTAATCGTATAAAATCTTATTTTTTCAGGTTTATTTCTTCGGAATAGGTAGTTTTTCCACTTGCCTCCAAATATTTTATTCGATAGGTGGCAGTTTCTGTAATACTTGTGGGTACATATTCGTAGGAATTATCCATTGTTTTTCCTTTTCCATTCATTGTTTTTTCTACTATCCACGTATTATTTTTTTGAATTTCGACAAAAAATTGTCCGAATTTTTTTTCCCCTTTCGTTTCCCATACTAAGCTGGTGGCAGTTAAATCTACTTTTACAAATTGGAAACTTTCTTTTGCTTTGATGGCATGAATATTTTTGACAGTTGGCGAACAGTCGTCTTTGTGAATAATTTTGATATTGACGGCATCTTTGAGTTTTAGGTGCGACAAATTAATTTCCATATAACCCGAAATAGTCATTTCTATTTTTTTATTATTGATATAAATTTCGGTAACACAAAATTCGCCTTTAGCATCTGTTGGATTGATGATAAATACATTTGTGCCTTGATAAACCCCAGTTAATAACATTTCGGCAGCAGAAACAGGAAAAAATAGACTGCAAAAAAGCAGACAGAAAACAATAAATTTAGAAGTCATGATTTTAAATTAAATTTTAAATTAGTTGTTGTTGAATGAAAAAATAAGTAACAAAGATAGGTTTTTTTTGTCTAATAATTTCTATTCTGAAAAAAAAACTATTACTTTTGACTTTTTAGATAGTAATCCTATAGTTAATGTAAGTTGCATAGTTTGCTACTAATATTTTTAATTTGTCATTCTTCACAGGCTCAGAATAACAAATTAAAAATGTCAGTAGCTTAACGTATAGCAATACTACTTTGCAAATATACAAGCTCACATAAAAACATTGTCATAACCATAACCTTATTCCTAAACAATTTTATGAAAGAATTTACAGAAATAACGCCAGCAACTCCCGCAAAACCAATTCCACAAGCTTGGATAATCAGTTTATTTGGGCTTTTTTCTCTTGCATTTTTGGCAACTATGTTGCAAGCCTATAAAGTTATTGATGTAATCAATCTTGTAATGGCTATGCGTTGGGCATTTATTGCTGCATTTTTTGCCTTTGCCTATCAGCAAAAACGTAGTTTAACTACTTGGATTGTGGTAAGTATGTTTGTTGGTGCAGGTCTTGGCTATGATTTTCCCGAATTTTCGGTGCATTTGAAAGTTATCAGTGATGTATTTATGAAATTGATAAAATGTATCATTGCACCCTTATTGATGGGAACATTGATTGTAGGCATTGCAGGGCATTCGGATATGAAACAAGTTGGTCGAATGGGTTGGAAATCTTTGGTATATTTCGAAATTGTAACTACGATTGCCTTATTTGTAGGTTTAGTGGCTATCAATTTGACAGAAGCAGGTGTAGGCATAGATTTGACCGATGCTGCAAAAAATCATGATGCTATTGCCAAAATTAAACCTCAAAATTGGGAGGAAATTATTTTGCATAGCTTTCCCGAAAATATTGCAAAATCTATAGCAAATGGCGAAGTATTACAAATTGTCGTTTTTTCTATCATTTTTGCCATTGGTTTGGCAATGGTCAAAGAAACCAAACACAAACAAGTCATGATTTCGGCTTTGGAAAGTCTTTCCGAAGTAATGTTTAAATTTACGGCAGTAATTATGAATTTTGCACCTTTTGCCGTTGGTGCAGCCATTGCAGTAACGATGAGCAAAATGGGCATTGACGTTTTCAAAAACTTGGCATTACTACTTTTGACTTTATATGGTGCATTGGCTTTTTTCCTACTTTTTGTCTTATTGCCTATAGCTTTGCTTATCAAAGTTCCTTTAAAAGCATTTATTGCAGCCATTGCCGAGCCTGTTTCTTTGGCATTTTCTACAGCAAGTTCGGAGGCAGCCCTACCAAAAGCAATGAAAGCTATGGAATCTATAGGAGTTCCCCGCAAAATTGTATCTTTTGTAATGCCAACGGGTTACAGTTTTAATCTCGATGGCACTACTTTATATTTGGCTTTAGCAGCAATTTTTGTGGCACAAGCCGCATACGGTGCAGCTTGGAAAGAAACTTTCCCTTTTAGCACACAACTTGTTATGGTATTCACGTTGATGCTTACCAGCAAAGGGGTAGCAGGAGTTCCGCGTGTGTCTTTGGTAATTTTGTCGGGTTTGGCAAGTTCTTTCAATTTACCGCCAGAGCCTATTATGGTAATTTTGGGCATTGATGCCCTAATGGATATGGCTCGAACTTCGGTAAATGTTATCGGAAATTGTTTGGCAACTGTAGTAGTAGCAAAATGGGAAGGAGAATTTGGCAACGTAGAAGAAGCATAGAATAATTTTTTATACAAATGTAATTAGGTAGCAACCGTAATTTGCCTTCAAATATACGGTTGCTACACTAATTTAATTAATAACCCAAAGAAGTATTATCACCTCTATGATGGTCGGAGCCTCCTTCCAAATTTCCATTGGGCAATACCAAAACACAATCCATTCTTCCTAAAGAGTGAACATAACGCAAAATATGTCCTAATTTTTGTAGTTCTTTTTGCAAAGGTTCTCCAAAAGATTTTTCTTCTAAAATTACCTCATCAGGTTGCCATTGGTGATGAAATTTTTTGGCATCTACCGCCTCTTGCATCGTCATTTTATGTTCCAAAACATTCAAAATAGTTTGGTAAACCGAAGTAATAATTGTAGAGCCACCTGGAGTGCCAAGTACCATCAATAATTTTCCTTCTTCTTCTATTATCGTAGGTGTCATAGAACTCAACATTCTTTTGTTGGCAACAATTGCATTGGCTTCGCCACCAACCAAGCCAAATTGATTTGCCACCCCTGGTTTTATGCTAAAGTCGTCCATTTCATTATTAAGAAAAAAACCTGCCCCTGCTACCATTACTTTACAACCATAATTTCCGTTTAGGGTAGTGGTAATAGCAATAGCATTTCTATCGGCATCTACTATCGACAAATGCGTAGTTTCATAACTATCTATTTGCTTAACTTTGCCCTCTTTTACTTGTTCGGAGGGAGTTTTTTCGGTCATACGAATAGTTGCCATTCGTTTGGCAATATAATTTTTGTTGAGTAACATCTCTTGTGGAACTGCAAAAAAATCAGGGTCACCCAAATAACTTGCTCGGTCTGCATATACCCGTCTTTCCATTTCGGTCATCACGTGCATGGTTTTTGCGGTATTGTGTCCCCATTTTCTCAAAGGATATTTTTCAGATGCTCGCAAAAGTTGCAACAAGGCAATGCCTCCACTCGAAGGCGGTGGCATGGTAATAATTTGATACTTTTTGTAATTCCCCAGCAATGGTTTCCGCCAAATAGAATGATAATTTTGCAAATCTTCTTTGCTTACCAAACCCTTTCCTCGTTCCATTTCTTGTAACAATAACGTAGCTGTTTCACCTTCATAAAAACCTTTTTTGCCACCGATTTGTATTCTTTTGAGGGTTTTTGCAAGGTCTGTTTGATACAACATATCTCCCTCTTTCCACATAGGTTTGATAAAATGCTTAGGTAAATGTATTGGATTTTGCTTAATAAAATCTTGCTGATATTTGTGTAAATATTCGGCATCATTGGCAGTAATTGCAAAGCCTTTTTCGGCAAGTTCTATAGCTGGTTGTAATAAATCTGCCCAAGCCATTCGCCCATATTTTTGGTGCAATTCGACCATACCATCTACCGAACTTGGTACTCCAGCAGCCAAATGACCAAATAAACTTAAATTAGTATTTGCATTGCCATTGCTATCTAAATACATATCTCTGCTTGCTTTTTTGGGTGCTGTTTCTCTAAAATCTAAAGTTGTCTTTTCGCCTGTGTTCCATCGACAAACCGCAAACCCACCACCGCCAATATTACCAGCACGCGGATAAACGACTGCCAAAGCAAAAAAAACTGCCACTGAAGCATCGGCAGCATTGCCTCCTTTTTTGAGAATTTCGACACCAACTGCAGATGCCAAAGCATGTGCCGAAGCAACCATACCGTTTTTTGCGATAGTACCAAACACTTTTTTTTGTTGTAGATTTTGTAGTGGAATTGTTTGGCAAGCAGCCAAACAAAAGATAAAAAAAATACGATTTGCTAAACGAGAAATATAAGACATAAAATTACTAAAAAGATAAAAGTAAAAAATAGAGTTTAAGAAGGTCTATGCTACAGAACTTAATAAACTCTACTATCATTTTGTTATTTTTCAAATTGTAGGTAATAGGTATGTAATTTTTTGGAATTTAGTTTTTCGGTTCTTTTGCTTGCTTCTACAATACTTTCATATAAAGACCGTACCATAAACCCTTCTTTGTCTTTCCATTGCAAGACTTTGGCAAGTGCTGGATTTTCGTTAAATGCTGCACTTTTCAAATAAAGTTCGAGACGATATAGCTCACTATTTTTTTCGGGTTTAATAAAATCGGTTTGTAATTTTATCCCAAATTCTTTAGTATCTTTGTTTACTGTAAGTTCAAAAACATCTTTTCTTTCTTTTCCTTCCACATATTTAAAGGCAATCGTCTTGCCCGATACCAAAGTAGAATCACCTGTTTCGGGGTCTATGTCATATTGTGCGGGTTCTTGTGCTTCAGTATCTTGATAAGCAGCAAAAGTTTCGGTCATATCAAAAGTTTTTACTTCCCAAGCCAAATCCTTATAATTGCTAACATCTCCATTCCAAAACAATTTTCGCAAAATACGTTTGTCTTTTTCGGTTTCGTCTGTGAGAATATATTTGTCAATATCTTTAAAACCAAGTTGGTAATATTCAAAATCTAAAGCAGATTTTTGCACAAATTCGTAAGGAGCAAGACTTGTGTGCAAACCGCCATTCATTGCTTCATAGTCTTGCTGTTCGGCTTTTATGGTTTGTGTGAGGGTTTGAAAACTAAAATGGTATAAGTTTTCGGACACTTTGCTATCTAATCCACTTAGACGTTTCAATAAATTATCTTCATGGTGGATAAGTTCTTGCGGAGTAAAAATCAAGGCATAAACAAACTGTGGCTGTGTGCCATTTCGCATAAATTTGGCAGCATAAATATCTATTCGATTGCCTTTAGACAACCATTTCTCGAACAATTCTACTGCCCAAGCATCAGGGTTTATCCATGTTTTTACTCGACCTGTTGGCGTTGCACCTTCAAATATTTTTTGACCTGTAGGCACAAATTCAAAATCTGTAATAAAAACCGCCTGTCTATTCATTTTGATAATTCTCTCGATAGGCAAGTCTAAAACAGATTTTTTTTCGGAATAATTACTTGTAACAGATGGGATATTTTCTTTTGCTTCAATATCTATTTTATAAGGTATGGTTGCCCCAGCACGAAAATAATTAGTTTTTGGGCTTTGGGCTGCAATAAAAATATCATTCATTGCCGATTGCAAAGACGAATACATAGCTTCATACATTCCCGAAGAATAATCAATATACACCTCCAAACTATCTACTATTTTTTTGGGTTTGTCGCCTGCTTGTTTTACATATAGGTTGTGCATCTGTGCCAATTTGTCTGCATCTGTATAAGATGTTTTTTTACAAGCCATTGTAATTGGCAAAAATAATACTAAGCTAAAAATATATTTTTTTATCATCATGGTATAAAATTGGTAAATTTTAAGCAAAGATAAAAAAAATTACCCTTTTTCAGTCAAAGCATCATAAATAAATAGGTTTTCCGCATCAAAATATTTTTAGCCACAAAAATTAGCAAATAAAATATAAGAAGCTGTTTGAATTAAATTTTTCTCACTACTCTCCTAATATTAGCAATAATTAAATAACTATTTGCATTCTCTACTTTTCGTTCATAATCTTTTGCGCATCTC
>JBIKRY010000244.1:0-7312 GCA_044348925.1 Bernardetiaceae bacterium | reverse complement strand
AGATTGGAAAGATAAATTTGTAGATTGGGCAAGTGATTGGAGTAATCTAAAAAATTGGGTAAATTCTTGGGTAGAAGAAAATCCTACTCCAAGCAAATTTAGTAATCCAAGTTTAGAAAAAATTTGTAGCCAAAATATTGCTGAAGCTATTAAAAATACCAATTTTGGGCAAGAAATTACGGTCAATGATGACAATAAATCTTTCAAAATAGCACACGTAAAAAATGGGGAATGTGAAAAAATTAAGATAAAAACCTTTGATAAAGATTTATATTTATTGCTTACCCCTGCAAATTATTCGGGAACAAGTGCCAAAGGTATTTTAATTAACGAAAAAGAAGACAAACTTATAAGCCAATATGGGCAACCATCTTATAAAGTGGCGTGTAATGGGGCAGAATTTTATTTTTATGAAAAAATCAACCTAATTTTTAGGGTTGCAGACCGAAAAATAAAAGGTTGGGCGTTGTATAAAATTCAATATAGATAAAAAAAAATTCTACCTTTGTGTGTTGATTTTTACAACAATGATGTTTCATATATTTTAAATTATCTATAAACACACCTAAATACAATGAAAGAAGTTTATATCGTATCCGCAGTCCGCACTCCGATTGGTGCATTTGGAGGAATGTTAGCTGGTTTTTCGGCAACACAACTTGGCAGTTTTGCTATCAAAGGTGCTATAGCACAAGCAGGCATCGACAGCAAAGAAGTGCAAGAAGTAATTATGGGCAATGTGGTTTCGGCAGGTTTGGGACAAGCTCCAGCACGTCAGGCAGCACTTGGGGCAGGTTTGCACCCTAATACAATTTGTACAACTGTAAACAAAGTATGTGCATCAGGTATGAAATCTATTATGTATGCAGCACAAACAATTATGTGTGGCGGTGCAGACGTGATTGTGGCAGGTGGTATGGAAAGTATGTCAAATATTCCTTTTTATGTACCAAAAGCACGTTTTGGCTATAAATATGGCAATGCAGTACTCGAAGACGGTTTGCAAAGAGACGGACTCGAAGATGTATATCAGAAAAAAGCAATGGGAGTTTTTGCTGATGCAACCGCCAAAAAATACGATATTAGTCGAATAGCTCAAGATGAATATGCAATTAATTCCTACAAAAAAATTGGCACTAATACAGAAAATGGTAACTTTAAAAACGAAATTGTAGCCATAGAAATAGAAGGAAAAAAAGGAAAAGTAATCATAGATGCAGACGAAGAATACAAAAATGTATTTTTTGACAAAATTCCTAACTTAAAGCCAGCTTTTACCTCTGATGGTACAGTTACTGCTGCCAATGCTTCGACTATCAATGACGGTGCAGCAGCAATGATTTTGGTAAGCAAAGAAAAAATGCTTGCTTTAGGCTTAAAACCAATAGCAAAAATAGTAGCTTTTGCAGATGGCGAACAAGAACCAGAATGGTTTACAACAGCACCAACGATTGCAGCACCAAAGGCATTAAAAGTTGCAAAAATGGAAATAAAAGACATTAATTACTTTGAAGTAAATGAGGCTTTTGCCGTTGTTCCTATGACTTTTAATAAAGTTTTGGGCATTAACCCTGAATTAACTAATTTTTATGGTGGTGCAGTAGCTTTAGGACACCCACTTGGTTGTTCGGGAACAAGAATTGTTGTTACTCTCAATAATATTTTGCACGCACAAAAAGGTGCAATCGGTATGGCTGCTATTTGTAATGGCGGTGGCGGTGCATCAGCAATTATTATCGAAGCTATGTAAAACTACTGAAATTATTTTGTTACAAGATAAGAGTTCCATTGCATACTTTCCAAGTCTTAAAGGCTTGGAAAGTATTACAACAATAAAATTCCATACAATTACAATTATGAAAAAAATATTTATTTATACGCTACTTTGTTTATTTATCTATAGTTTAGAGGCTTGTAAAAGTTCTGTAGCTACCAATAATACTAACAATTTGACAATGATTGTAGGAAAATGGCGAGAAACTTGGGACAATAATAGCAACAATACAGATATTTATAGCTTGCGAAATGTAGAAGAAAAGTTGCAAATTGGCTGTGCTACACACAAATACAAATTTGAAAATATTAGTTTTGTAAATAATATTTTGCGTTTTACTTTGCTCAATACAGATAAATATGTAGGAGAAACTTATACGATTGTTTATGAACTTCGTTTTGATAAAGAAAAAGACATTTTTGAAGGCAAAGCCAATACAAACAAAGGCGTGGAAGCAAAAATTATTTGGAAAAAATTTTAGTTATAAAAACAATTAGATTAGTTATATAAACAGGTTATTCTCTGGATGGATATTCATCTTTTGTTAATAAAGCTGCTAATTCGGTCAATACCGAAAGTTTTCCTCCGTATGTTTCGTGTAAAATAGCAGGTGTAAAAACGTCTTCAGTTTTTCCACTTGCCACCAAACGCATATTCAAAAACACAATCCAATCAAAATATTCTTTGGCAGTTTGCAAATCGTGGTGTACTACTACTACTGTTTTTCCTTGATTTTTCATTTCTTTGAGTAACTCAACAATGGCATTTTCGGTTGCAGCATCTACCCCTGCAAAAGGCTCGTCCATAAAATACAAATCCGCCTTTTGTGCCAAAGCACGTGCCAAAAAAACTCTTTGCTGTTGCCCTCCCGAAAGTTGAGAAATTTGGCGATGTTGAAATGCCTCCATACCTACTTTTCGCAAACATTCCATCGCAATATCTTTGTCTGAAGAACGTGGTTGGCGAAACAAGCCTATTTTGCCATATCGTCCCATCAAAACTACGTCAAATACCGACACAGGAAAGTCCCAATCTACAGATTCTCGTTGTGGCACATAGCTCACTTTATCTCTTACGGTTTCTAAAGGTTGATTAAATAACTGAATATAACCACTTTGCAAAGGCAACAAACCCATAATAGCTTTGATTAAAGTAGATTTTCCTGCTCCATTAGGTCCCATTACCCCAATTAAAGCACCTTTGGGCAAAGTCAAATCTACCCCCCACAAAACAGGTTTTCGGTGGTAACTGATAGTTAAATCATGCACTTCTACTATAGGATTAGCAATATTTGAAACCATAAATATATTGGAAGTAGATATTATTAAGCAATGTATTTGATGCTTTACGTGAAATTAAGTGCTTGAAAATCAAGTCTTTACACGTATATAAATTTAGCTTAATAATATCTAATGATGTAAAAATGTAATAAAATAAGGCGTATTAAGGTTTAGACTATCATAAATTACCTTCCAAAATACTCATCATGTTTATCTCTACGTGTTGGGTCTTCGAGAGGGTATTCTTTTCGCAATGGGAAATAATCCATCTCGTCTATATTGAGAATACGCACCATATTTGGATGCCCCGTAAAAACAATGCCATAAAAATCGTATGTTTCTCTTTCCATCCAATTTGCTGTAGGATAGATATTAGTTACCGTAGGTACATTAGGGTCTGAAATTGGAAAAAACACTTTTAATCGGAGTCGTGTATTGGTAATTAGGCTGTGTAAATGATATACCACGCCCAATTCTTGTCCTTTGTTATCTGGAAAATGTATGCCACACAAATCCGTTAAAAATTGGAATTGAAATTCCTTATGTTCATACAAATAGCTAATTATTTGTATAATTACTTCTCTTTTGGTGGTAATGGTCAAGAGTTTATACGGTTCTTCAACCTTGAGTATATTTGCACCAAATTTGGCGGTTAAATCTTCTACAATACTTTGCTGTGCAATAGCCATTTTATTACAAGTTTAATGGTATAAGTTTGTGCTACTTGTATCTTACAAAGGAATGTAAAATACTTTGCAAGTTTACAAATAATCTAAGTAAATATAAAATTTTAAAATGGTATTTTATTTTTTAATTTGCTTGTCTTACTAAATCTAACTAAATTTATCTTTCCAAGCCATTTACAAAATAGCAAAAGCAAATACAAAACTAAATTACCAAATAATGTTATTGTTGCCACAAATTCAAAATACAGATATTTTTCGCCTATCAATAAATAATTTTTGTAAAGTTTTTACACTAAATATCACCTAAAAACTATTTTTTTATGTAATATTGCAAAACTGTTTTTTTATGAAATCATCTCTAATTTTAACTCTCTACATTCTATTAATTTTTGCAAGTGCTTGCAAAAAAACAGAAACGCAAAATCTTGCAACTACCAACAATATAATAGATACCACAAAAACGGTTTCTATTGACAAAGAAAAGTTGCAAACATATCAAAATTTTCTAAATAAATTAGATACCGCAGATTTGCTATCTGCCTCTAAAGCAGGCACAGAGTTTTTGCAAATATTTAAAGACACCGACCTCGATACCAATGACTCTGCTTTTACACTTTTCCAAGATTTTCATACTCAAATGACAGCACCTATCCAAACAATAGTAGATAAAGAGAATGAAAATTATTTGGAATTATTTTTGGATAGAGGAAAAGTAAGTAAAGCAGTAAAAGAATTTTCGGAAAAAATCAAAACTAATGGTTTTCGTTTGGGTACTGTGGAAGGCTATGTTTATGTTGCGGTATTGCCTTCGTTTCAACGCAAATATTTTTTTGATAAACTGTCCCCTGCTATGCAATCGTATTTTGTGGCTTGGGAAAAAGAAGGACAGGAAGGCACAGCCGATGATGGAGGTTTGTTAGTAGAGCCAATTATATTAGCAGAAAGATTAGTATTTTGGGAAAATTTTGCGAAAACATACCCAAATTTTAGACGCAAACAAGAAGTAATATTCCAAAAACAAGGTTTAATAGATATGCTTTTGAATGGATTGCCAAATACGCCAGCATTTCTCTATGATACCAATGACTTAGAAAAATCGTATCGTGTTGCTTACCGTTTTTTGATAGACAAAAACGCAGACACCGAAGCAGGAAAATTATTTATCGAATATTATAACATTTTATCTAAAAATAATTTGAAAGATTCGCCAAAAGCACAAGAATTTCGCACAAAAATTACTGGATACGCAGAATAAAAAAAATAATGAATATTTTGGCACAAAATTTTTACTACTAATTTTCATTATCTTACCACTATTTTTTATCTTGCAAAATGTATATACGACTATTCTATATTTTATTGTTTTTTCTACTTGTTACAAAGCCACTGTTTGCACAAACAGATAGCCTAAAACAAGTAGTTGCAACTTTGCCAAATGATAGTACGAAAGTTTTATCACTAATTAGATTAGCAAGTTCTTATATACGCACTTCTCCTAAACAAGGTTTGCCTTATGCCATAGAAGCCTATAATTTAGCACAAAAATATAAATTACAACGAAGAATACCTAATACACTGATAACTAAAGGAATTTTATATGAAAGTGTTGGAAGTTATGATTCAGCATTAGCTTGCTATGCAAGTTCGATGAAATTATTAGACAAACTCAATAATAAATCAGGCGTAGCAACTTGTTATAATAATATTGGCAATATTTATGTTACCTATCTTAAAAATAGTAAACAGGGTTTGGAATATTACCAAAAAGCCTTAGAAATTTATGAAGACCTTAATGACGAGCCAAGCCAAGTAATGATAAAAAATAACATTGCTTTGGTATATGTAGAAGAAGGAAGACTCGATGACAACAAACAACGCATAGACGAAGGCATCAAACTACTCAATGAGGCTCTGCAAATTAGCCGAAGACTCAAAGACGAAAACGAAATAGCAAACGTACAAAATAGCTTAGGAGATGCTTTTAAAGCAAAAAAAGATTATTTACAAGCCGTATATTATTACAACCAATCTAATGCTGGAGCCCAAAAAACAGGAGATAGGGTATTGCTGGTTGTAAATCTAAATTCGATAGGAGAAGTATATCATTTGCAAGGGCAATATCGCCAAGCCATTCCATTCCTACAACAAGGAGTTGCTATAGCAAAACTCACAGGAGCCAAAGACCAATTAGAAAGTTTTTACCGCCGTTTAGCAACTTCGTATGAAAGTTTGAAAGACTCTGCAAAAGCATTACGATATTATAAATTAGCAACCGTATATAAAGATTCTATGTATAACGAATCTGGTTCTGAAGATTTGGCAAAAATGCAAGCCATGTTGAATGACGAAAAACAAAAAAAAGAAATAGAATTGCTCAATGCACAGAAAAAAACAGATAGAATTATACAATATAGTTTTTTAGGAATTATTCTTTTGGTAATGCTTATTGCAATAGGAGGTTTTTTAACACTTAGGAATATTCGCAAAAAGAATAATTTGTTGCAAGAACAAAACGAGGAAATTAATGCCCAAAAAGAAGAAATTACCAAACAAAAAGATGTTCTCGAAGAACAAAGCCAAAGTTTACTAAAAGCAAATATCGAAGTTTTGCGACAAAAAGACGAAGTAGAAGAAAAAGGACGAAGCCTCGAAAAAGCAAATTTGGAAATTAATAACCAAAAAAATCAACTTTCTGATACCTTAGAAGATGTAAGATTGTTGAGTAAAATTGGGCAGGAATTGACGGCATCTTTGGATTTTGAAACAACTTTTATGCGGTTATACGAATTTATCAAAGAAACTATTGAATTAGATTGTTTTAGGGTAATGATTGTAAACGAAAGCCTAAATTTATTAGAGGATAGTTATTGTATAGATAGAGGAGTACGCATAAAACCTGAAGTAATTACAATGGACGACCCAAGCCGACTAAGTGTAATTTGTGCTTTAGAGAAAAGAGATATTATCATCAAAAATTATGCAAAGGAGTACGAAACCTATTTTCCAAATACTTGTTTGATGCAATCTGATGATATTCCATTGTCTATTATTTATTTACCATTGATTGTAGATGACAAAGTAGAAGGAGTAATTAGTGTGCAAAGTTTTCCTGAAAATGCTTTTGATGAATTTGATATAAATTTGCTAAAAAACTTAGCTGCCTATACTGCTATATCTTTAGACAATGCTCAAGCTTATATGCAAATTTCGGCACAAAATAAAACCATTGAAGACAAAAACAAAAACATTACAGATAGTTTGCGATATGCCGAAACTATGCAAAAAGCTATGTTGCCTTCAGAAACTTTCTTGAAAAAAGTTTTTGCAGAATATTTTGTAATTTTCTTGCCAAAAGATTACGTAAGTGGAGATTTTTACTGGTGTGCAATGCTCGAAGACAGGGTTTTTGCTGCTGTAGTAGATTGTACAGGGCATGGCGTACCTGGGGCTTTTATGTCTTTGATTGGAATTTCGTTGCTCAATGAAATTGTAAAACAAAGAAATATTGTATCTCCTGCTGCTATTTTAGAAAACCTGCATACAGGCGTACAAAGTTTATTGCGACAAGAAGA
>JBIKRY010000030.1:0-23717 GCA_044348925.1 Bernardetiaceae bacterium | reverse complement strand
ATGTGGGAGAGTAGATAGCCGCCAAATTAATTGTAAGAGCCTCCAAAAGAGGCTCTTTTTTTATATACAAAATACACAAAAATAATGCACTGCTCAATAGATATAGGAAACACATACGCAAAAATAGGAATATTCTCAAAAAATAAAATAGTAGTCTTTCAAAAAATAAAAGACTATACTTATATTACAAATTTATTTAAAATTTATACGATAAAAAATATATTTATTTGTGATGTATCAGATAAATTAGAAACTCTTCTTAGTTATATTCCTAAAAATATTCCTATACAAATATTAAATTTTAAAACAAAGTTACCAATAGAAAATTTATATGAAACCCCACAAACTTTAGGTATGGATAGAATAGCTGCTGTTGTTGGTGCTTATGCACGATATTCTACTTGTAATTGTTTGGTAATTGATGCAGGTTCGTGTATTACATACGACTTTCTTTCAGCAAGTCATCAATATTTAGGTGGTTATATTTCTTTGGGTTTAGAAATGCGTTTTAAGGCTTTAGAGCATTTTACAGCAAAATTGCCTTTGCTTTCTTCACAGGATTCACTGTTATCACATATTGGTAAAACCACTCACGACGCTATTCATGGAGGTGTGGTGAATGGTTTTATTTATGAAATAGAAGGGGTTATTCAAAAGTATATTAATAACTCATCTAATGTAAGAGTTTTAATTTGTGGTGGTGATGCTAATTTTATTCATAATAATATACAATACGATAGTGAAGTAATTGAAACATTAGTTTTGGAAGGTTTACAAGCTATATATAGTCATATACAGTAATTTATATAAGTTCTTTTTTTATTATGTCTGCTTAGAGTCTTTATTTTTCGTCAGATTCATAGTTTAAATAAATTATGTCATTTTCTTCTAGGTTAGATTTTAGCACTATTTTTTGCTTTTTTTTCCCATCATCAATTAGTAAGGCTGTTGTATTTGGTGCCATTTTTCCTAAGTTGTGAGCAAAAGTACTAATGAAATTAAATGGACTATTTGGATTTATACTTATGGTACGCAATAAAGGTTTATTTTTGAGTTTATATTTGTCTATCAGCCATTTCCCATTATAATTTAAAGAAATTATATCGCCGTCTTCGTCTGCGTCATCAAAAATTTCTATTTTTAAGGTAGTAGCATGTACGGTAATGGTTTTGCCCTTTTTTATTATTCTATCTTTAATAGCAATGATTTTCTCATTTTCATAAACTACAGAGTTTGTACTATCTACTATAGTTTTTTCTAATTTAATAGTACCACCTGCACAAGGATTTTCTGTTTTGTGTTCTTTGCCATTCCAAGTGCCTTCTAAAATAAGTTTTTTATTTTTATCTTCTGTTATTTCTAAAGCACCAAATTTTATGCAATAATCTGCGTGTTTTTGAATGGAATTCTGATATTCAAGCATTTCTATTTCATTGAAAGTTAATTTATTTTCTATGACAGTAGCAATTAGCGAAGCCTTTAATACGTATTTTCCACTTTCTTTGTTTACATAGGAATAACTTGTTCCACTAATTTTTTTAGTTATACTATCCATTTTAAAATTTACTTCAAAATAATAATCGGCTGAAACTTTATTACTACCTGTTTGTGTAATTGTGCCAATCCATTTTCCTAGGAATTGTGTTTGGGCAATAATTGGTAGAATATTTAGCAAGATTATTCCAATTAATATTAAAGGGCTTTTTAGCATATATGTTGTTATAAAGTGGTAAGTTATTGTATTAATTCAGCAATTCCCACTTTGGCAATTCAATGGTCAATTTTTGATATTTCTATAATTTAAAGCAAGTTAATATTTTATGCGAAAAAGTTTTATCCCTAAAAAAAGTCCTTACTTTATAGCAGAACTATATTCTTTTTCAAAGGATTTGAAAAATTTTGCACAACTCTACCAAAAGTTGACAAATGTCCATATGGTAAAATTGGAATAAAATTGCCAAAGTGGGAATTGCTGGTATTAATTACAAAATTGTATAATTACTTAATAATCAATTAGTTACGATACTTTTGATAAAATATAGCATTGTATTGATTTTCGTTTTGATTTATTTGTTAAAAATATGAAAATAAATCTTACAAAAGTATTGTATAATGATTTATTTATCGTACCTTTAAAAAAAAATAACAAGGTATTAAAATATTTTGTGTTTTTTAGTTCTTATAATTAATTTTTAATTCTTTTTTATTAAATGAAAACTGGTAAAGTAAAATTTTTCAATGAGTCTAAAGGCTTTGGGTTCATTATTGATAACGATTCTAACAAAGAAATTTTTGTTCACATCAGCGAAATCGTTGACGGTTCAAGATTGAACGAAAACGACAATGTACGTTTCGAAGTGAAAACAGGTCAAAAAGGTTTAAATGCAGTGAATGTTGAAAAAATCTAAGCTTTTGCTTTCATTTAATTCAGTGTCCTAAGATTGGCGTACTTTTCTAAGCGGGGAAGTACGTTTTTATTTGTATCTATTTTAAAATTTTGTTATTTACGTTAAATAGTTATATACTTTTTGTAGCTTTGCAAAAAAAAGCAAATGGACATCACATTCTCTAAAAACGCCAAAATATATATAGCTGGTCATCGTGGCATGGTAGGCTCTGCGATTCATCGAAAATTACAAGTAGAAGGTTACTCAAATATTCTTACCCGTAGTTCCAATGAACTTGATTTACGAAATCAACAAGCTGTTTTTGATTTTTTTGCAGAACAAAAACCTGCATTTGTATTTTTGGCTGCTGCTAAAGTTGGTGGGATTGTTGCCAATAATACCTATCGTGCAGATTTTATCTATGAAAATATAGCTATAGAAAGCAATATTATTCACGCCTCTTATCTAAATAAGGTACAAAAATTAATGTTTTTGGGTTCTTCCTGCATTTATCCAAAATTTGCACCACAACCTATGCAAGAGGAGCATCTTTTAACAGGCATACTTGAAGCTACGAATGAGCCATACGCAATAGCTAAAATAGCTGGTATTAAATTAGTAGAAGCCTATCGTAGTCAATATAATTGTAATTTTATTTCTGTAATGCCAACTAATTTATATGGTTTGAATGATAATTATGATTTTGTAAATTCGCATGTACTTCCTGCCTTAGTAAGAAAATTTTATTTGGGGCATTGTTTGGAAAATGGGAATTGGGAATCTATTCGTGCTAATTTGAAAAAATATTTGGTAGATAAGATAGATTATAGTCAGGCAGGCGAAGAAAAAATCATTGAAATTTTACAGAAATATGGTATAAAGCATGAAAATAATCAAACAACTATAGAAATATGGGGTACAGGCTCCCCTAAAAGAGAGTTTTTGTATGCAGATGATTTGGCAGATGCTTGTTATTATTTGATGAAAACATATAATGAAATGCAATTTATTAATATTGGTACAGGGGAAGATTTGAGTATCAAGGAGTTGGCTTTACTAATTAAAAAATTAACAGGCTTTTCTGGTGATTTGATTTTTGATACTACAAAACCAGATGGAACACCTCGCAAGTTGATGAATGTTGATAAATTACATCGAGCAGGTTGGAAACATAAAATCTCTTTGGAACAAGGTATTCGTACCGTTTTACAAAATTTATAGTATAATCTTTAACAAAGTAAGTATTTTCTATATTTTAAATTTTAATTGCCATGCCAAGTAGCAAACTTGCTTTTTTGCGTTTTATGCTCATCGACCAAATGTTACGCAATAAATTCAAAAAATATCCTACTAAAGAGGAATTTTTGGAGGCTTGTAATGAAAAATTTGGTGTAAATTCTGAATCTACGATTGAAAAGGATTTGAATGCTATGCGTTTTGAGTTTGACGCACCTATTGTTTATAATAAAAAGACGAAAGGCTATGAATATAGTGACAAAAATTATAAGTTTTTGTCTGTTAATCTTTCAGAAGATAATTTGGTGGCATTGAGTTTTGTAGAAACTATTTTGAAAGATTTTAAAGATATGCCTATTTTTGCAGAATTTTCAGATGCTGTAGATAAGGTTTTAGATGGGGTAGAAATTACACGAACTTTAAAAAATAATCCCTTAAAATCATTTCATCAATGTGTGCAAATTGATAAAATGCCTTATTTCAAAGGTAGTGCATTGCTTAGTGATTTAATTAGGTTAGTTAGTAATAATAAAGTTGTGGAAATTAGTTATAGAAAGTTTAATGCAGACAGTAGCAAAACGTATATTATTCACCCATATTTGTTGAAAGAATATCGCAATATGTGGTATTTATTGGGCTATGTACCTGATTATCAAGAAGTTAGAACTTTTGGAATAGATAGGATAGAGGCTGTTGTGCCAATGGAAATTCCTTTTTTAACTCCACAAAAAATACAATTTGATGCAGATAATTTTTATAAATATTGCATTGGTGTAACTACTTTAAATGCAATTCCTGAAAGAATTATTTTGCAGTTTTCGCCTTCAGCTTCTAATTACATTAAGACACAGGCTATTCATCCTACTCAAAAAATTATAGAAAATGGCGAGTTGGGTTGTACTGTAGAATTAAATTTGGTCATTAACTATGAATTGAAACGAGAAATTCTTAGTTATGGCTCACAAATAAAAGTAGTAGAACCGCAAAGACTTGCACAAGAAATACGGCAAGAATTACATAATTCTATGCAACAATATTAAAAAAACCTTAGCTATTTTATTAGCTAAGGTTTTTAATTGCATAGTTTTTTTAATTTGTTAATGCAGTTAGTAAATCGTGTTGTGTAATAATATGAATTTTATTATTTTCATCTCTTACCAACAATGCTTTGTTATTTTTGTCTATTAACGAAGAAAGTGCATCTACAGTATTGTCTAAACCTACAAAAATGAAAGGTTTGTCCATTATTTCACTAATTGGGCGAAGTTTTGCGTCTGGATTTTCAATCAGTAAGTTTAATACTTTGCTATCCGAAATACTTCCTACGATTTCTTCGCCATCAGATACTGGTAGTTGAGAAATGCCTGCTTGGTTAAATGCTTTTGCAGCTTCTCCCAAATTCATTTGTTTATCAATCGTAATTAAAGTAGTATCAATAGCTCTATGCTTAATAATATCTCTTGCACTTGCAAAGCTACGAGCTTCTAAAAATCCGTGGTCACGCATCCAAACGTCATTATACACTTTTCCTAAATAACGTGTTCCATGGTCAGGCAAAATAATTACCATCACATCATCTTCTTTTAAATGTTGTTTGGCATATTCTAAAGCACCATAAACCGCAGAGCCACAAGACCAACCTACAAATAAACCTTCTTCTTTGGATAATCTACGAGCCATAATAGCTGCATCTTTGTCTGTAACTTTTACAAAATTGTCTATTACGTCCATATTTACATTAGCAGGCATAATATCTTCGCCAATTCCTTCAGTTAAATAAGGATAAATTTCGTTTCTGTCAAAAATGCCTGTTTCTTTATATTTTTTGAAAACAGAGCCGTATGTGTCTATACCAACGGTTTTGATGTTAGGATTTTGTTCTTTCAAAAATTTTGCAGTGCCACACATTGTGCCACCTGTACCTACTCCACAAGCGTAGTGTGTAATTTTGCCATCGGTATCTTTCCAAATTTCGGGGCCTGTGGTAGTGTAATGTGCTTCCGAATTGGCTATGTTATCGTATTGATTTGGGTAAATAGAATTGGGAATTTCTTTGTTCAAACGGCGTGCAACAGAATAGTAAGAACGAGGGTCTTCTGGTTCTACATTGGTTGGGCAGACAACTACTTCTGCACCTACAGCACGTAAAATGTCCATTTTTTCTTTTGATTGCTTATCTGCCATCGTAAAAATACATTTATAGCCTTTTGCCACTGCTACCAATGCCAAGCCCATACCTGTGTTGCCCGAAGTGCCTTCGATGATAGTGCCACCTGGTTTTAATTTGCCTTCTCTTTCAGCAGCCTCAATCATTGTGAGTGCAATACGGTCTTTGATAGAATTACCAGGGTTAAAATATTCAACTTTTACAAGGATAGTTCCTTTGATTCCTTTGCTAACTTTATTTAGCTTAACTAATGGCGTTTTGCCAATCGTGTCAATAATTGAGTGATAATAGTTCATTTTTGTAGAATATTTGGTTGTAATGGCTTAAGGTTATAAGTAGCAAAGCTAATTTTTATAATTTCTATCCTTTATAGGTTCGCAAGTTGTATAACGAATTGCAAGTAAGAATTATATATAAGTTGCAATATATTTCCACAAAATTAGCAAAAAAATATAAGGAAAACAAAATTTAGATTTGCTTGCTGCTTTTTACTTTTTGTAAGTTTTCATGTATTTTTGTAGTTTTATATAATTTTATAAAATTTATTTAACAAATTTTAAATAAATTTAACAAAAAATTTGTTTAATAAAAAAAAAGTGTTCAATTTCGTACACTCATGTTTTTTTCATGTTTTTAAAGATTTTAAGTTAGTAATGTTACAAAGAAAGCCGATTTTATCGGCTTTTTTTGTTTTAATTAAATTATTTTTTATTGTTGGAATAGCATTACATACGTTAAAATAACTCCTGTTACCACTAACCACATACTAACGGCTTGTAAAAACGGCATCATTCCTACTTTTTTGATAGAATCTGCTGATAAACCTGCTCCAATCAAAAACAAAGTAATTGTTAAGCCAATATGTGCAAAATTTGCTATTATTTCTGCTATTGGTTTTAGAATTTCTATGTAAGAATATAGGCAAGAAGCTAATAAAAAATAAAGAATAAAATAAGGGAATTGAATTTTTGTGTCTTTTTTCCGAAAAATATAGGCACTTGTAATGGCAACAGGTATTATCCACAAAGCCCTTGTGAGTTTGATGGTAGTAGCAATTTCGAGGCTTTTTTCGCCAAATTGTTTGGAAGCACCAACCACAGAGCTTGTATCATGGATTGCCAAAGCTGCCCAAATTCCAAATTGGTTTTGGCTCAATTCCAAGTATTTGCCCACTATTGGAAATATAAAAAGTGCAATGGCATTGAGTATAAAAACTACAGCCAAAGAAACCGAAATTTCTTCTTCTTTTGCATCTACTACGGGTGCAATGGCTGCAATGGCACTTCCTCCACAAATAGCAGTGCCAGAAGCTATCAAGTAAGATGTTTTTTCTTGTACTTTTAGTAGTTTTCCTGTCCCAATTCCAAGTAATAAAATTCCAAAAATAGATATAAAAGTGAGCCAAAAACTATCTATGCCCATCGTCATGACGGTTGCAATATTCATCTTAAAACCTAATCCCACTACTGATATTTGTAGAATTAATTTACTTGCTTTAGAGGTATATGTTTTGTAGGAATTTCCAACAGACAAAGCCAATGCCAAACCCAAAGCCAGTGCAAGTGGGGGAGAAGCATAGGGACTTACACAAAAAAGTAAGAAAATGAAAAATAAAATTTTAGAAAATAAGGTTTTAGAAAGCAAAATTTTAGTAAGTTTATTGGTGTAAAGTGTAATAAATTTAGCAATTTTTTAGTTCTGTAATGGTTTTTTCGGGATTTTCAGCACCAAATACAAAACTACCTGCTACCAAAACGTCTGCACCAGCTTCGATAAGTGCTTTTGCATTTGCTAAGGTTACTCCACCATCTATTTCTATTTGTGTATTGGTAGCTTGTTGGATAATCATATTTTTGAGTTTGCGAACCCTATGATAGGTTGATTCTATAAATTTTTGCCCACCAAAACCAGGGTTTACAGACATTACACAAACCAAATCTATATCACATAAAATATCCGCTAATAATTCTACTGAAGTATGTGGATTGATAGCTACTCCAGCCTTACAACCTAAGGCTTTGATTTGTTGTAATGTTCTGTGCAAATGCGGACAAGCCTCATAGTGTACCGAAATTGTATCTGCTCCTGCTTTAGCAAAAGCTTCTAAATAATTTTCGGGTTTTACTATCATTAAATGAACATCTAAAGGTTTTTTGGCGTGTTTTTTTATGGCTTGACATACGGGCAAGCCAAAAGATAAATTTGGCACAAAAACACCGTCCATAATATCAACATGAATCCAATCTGCTTGGCTACGGTTTAACATTTCTACTTCTTTTTGTAGATTGGCAAAATCTGCCGAAAGAATTGAAGGGGCAATCAACATAGTGTTTCGTTTTAAAATGGTTTGTGTGAATAAAAATATACTTTTAGTTTTGCTATCTTATTATATAATTTGGATAGATTTTGCAACAAAGTACACGAAATTTTTGCAATTATTTTGCATCATAGGCATAAAAAAAACTTTCTAAATCTAATTTAGAAAGTTTTTAAAGACGGAAAAATTATGTGTTAGTCGGCTTTGCCAAATGGAATTTTGCCTAATAAATCTAAGAATTTTTTGAGTAATTCAAAATATAATGCTGCATATAATAAAATAGTCATTAACCAAATTGCACCTAAATTAAACCAATAGGTATCAAAGTATTTACCAAATAAATGCTTTTTAGAAGCAAAGAAATGTGTACGATAATCAAACATTCCTTTGGTTAGAAATGGCTTTGCAAAAATAGGGTCTACGAGTTGTATAATACGATTTTTTTCATAATCTACAGCTACTCTATCTTTAATATCCATATTTTTTACAACATCAGAAAGTCTTTCATTTTGAAAACGTGCTTCCAATTCGGCTACAGTAATTTTCTTTTTGCCTTTTTGGTTTTCTATTTTCTCAATCAAAACATCTCTTGCGTCATTGGCTTCTAAATATTTTACGTTGTAATAATCTTTGATGCCATTCATCAAATTTCTTATTTTTTCTACATTTTCTTCATTTAATGCCTCCGAAGTTAAGATTTTTTCTATGTTCAATGCTTTTAATTCTTTGGTCAAGGCAGGAGTTACGGTTGCATACAAGGACAATTCGTTTTTCAAAATTTCCAAATTACTACGCATAACTTTTAAAACAGAATCTTTTTTTGCACCTTTTTCGGCTTTGAAAGCAAGACTATTGCTAAGCAATTCTTCCATTTTTGGCACCCAAAAGGACACTTTATAACTTGCTACGCTTTTATCTTCGTCTATTTTGAAAAAATATTTTCCATACGGATTACTGCGATATTGTTCTACTATCATTGCTTCATACGCCCAACGACTTGCCCATATATCACCAACCAAAGGAACTAAACCTTTTGTCATTACAGAATTATTTAATTTATCAAAACTAAAAATACCACCACTGATAATCATTTGTGGGATTAATAATAATGGAATTAGAATATAAACGGTAATAGCAGAGTTAAATGCAGAAGAAATATTTAAGCCCAAGACATTGGCAAAACAAGAAATAGAAAACAATACTGCCCAATAAGTCATATTTAAGCCTTCAATTCCCAAAATAAAATTACCTATTACCGTAAAACTTAGTGTTTGAATGGCAGAAAGTCCAAAAAGTATAACCAATTTGGAAGTTAAATAACTTGTGCGACTTAAATTGAGAAAACTTTCTCGTTTGAGAATTTTTCTATCTTTGATAATTTCTTCGGCACTTACCGACAAGCCCATAAATAAGGCAATAATAATACAAATTAAGATATATGGAGGAATATTGTCATTGTATCGAAATACATATTCACCCATTCCTAAATTATCTTTAAAACGAATTACTAAAGCCATCAAAATTGCTAAAAACGGTGCTTCGAGCAAATTGATAGACATATATTGGGTGTTACTAATTTTTGCGAGAAAATCTCGAATAACAAAAATAGTAGTTTGTGCTATTTTATTAGGAATAAATAATGCTTTTGGCGGTTTTTCATTAATATCGGGTTTTTTGTCTAAAGTAAAATTTTGTTTAAACATTTCGCCCCATTCTACAGGATTTACTTTCCGTTTATTGGTAAACTCTCCGTATTCATCGACTACCCTTGCCTCTACAATATTAAAAAGCTGTTCGGGATTTACGTTACCACAAGTTTCGCATTGTCCTTTGTCTGCACCTACTTGTTTCATGGCACGTTTGAAGTACATAATGGCTTCGACAGGATTTCCGTAGAAAATCTGGTAGCCACCTGTATCCAAAATAACCATTTTATCAAACATTTTATAAATATCTGAAGATGGTTGGTGAATTACTACAAAAATTAGCTTTCCTTTCAAAGAAAGTTCTTTGAGTAAATCTATTACGTTTTCTGAATCTCGTGAAGATAGACCAGATGTAGGCTCATCAACAAACAAAACCGCAGGTTCACGTATCAACTCTAAAGCAATATTTAACCGTTTTCGTTGCCCACCAGATATTTTTTTGTTCAGTACATTTCCTACTTTAATATCTTTGATACGGTCTAAGCCTAAACTTAGTAGTACCGAAATTACTTTTTCGTCTATTTCTTTTTCTGTAAGATTTTTGAAACAAAGTTTTGCGTTATAGTATAGATTTTGATAAACGGTTAATTCTTCTATCAATAAATCATCTTGGGCAATATAACCAATTACGCCTTCAATATTTTTGCGTTGTTCTTTGTTGTGAACTTCGTATCCGTTAATCAAAACCCTGCCTCCTGATGGATTTTCGAGTCCTGCCAATACGTTGAGTAAAGTGGTTTTCCCTGCACCAGATGCACCCATAATACCAATAAGTTTGCCCATACTTTCCGAAATACTCACCCCACGCAAACCTAAAGCACCATTTGGAAACTTAAATTCTATTTTTTCGGCATTAAACGAAATATTTGCACGTTGAATATCGGTGCTAAAACGAGTTACCAAATCACTGTAGTACAGTGGCAAACCTTTAGGAGTTTTGATAATACTGCCTTGTGAAAATAGCAAAATAGCATTTTGTGCTACTACTTTTCCATTTACAATAATTTCATCTTTCCCTGTATAACGAATAAAATATAAATCAACACTTTTGACATGGATAAAGATAATTTCCCCATCAAGTTCTCCCGAATCAATATATTTTTTCTTAGATTCTGCGGGAGGAGTTTCGTCATCAAAAATTAAAATATCTTCGTGGTCAAGACTTGGTGCCATAGAACTTTCTTCTACCACAAAGTTGGTAATAAGTTTTCGTTCTGGTCTATCTATTTTAAATACGTTTGCAATGGTATCTATAATTTCGATACGTTGTTTAGAAAATTTGCGGTCTGCTGCCAACATTTCTAACAATTTGAAAACAACGATAACTTTTTGCTTTTGGGTAAGTGTTGGGTTAATCTGATTTTTACAAATCTTCAACACTTTCATAGAATCCCCAATGGCAGTCCGTCTTGGTTTTTTGGTTTCTGCTTCGCCTTCTTTGGGAGTTTCGTCTTCTTTTTTTTCTTCTTCTACATCTTCTACGCCATATTCTGAATATTTGTCATACAATTCCAAATATTCTTTCATGGTTTCTCTATCCAATTCTTGCAAATAGAAATTGATAACAAAATCCCTTTCGGTTTCTGAAACTCCTTCGTCTTGCTTAGAAATAATTGCAAAAAGTTGTGTAAGTGCCTTGAGTATCTCTTCACTCATAATTTTATATGGTTAGGGAGCATCTTTTCTGTGAAAAAAAGTTGTGCTACGATTTTTTATTCAATAATTATGCTACTTTTTAATAATTGTAAATCTTACTATTTTTTTGCGTAAATGCAAATGTAATCTATGAAATTTTACGATAATTAAAATATTTATTTGGCTTGTATAGTTTAACGCAAAAAAAAGATTAGCAAATACTACTACTATTTGCTAATCTTTTTTCTCTATTTTATGCTTTTGCTGCTACTTTTCGTTTTTAGTCTTTTAAGGTAAGTTTCAAATCTACGCAGTTTTCGACAAACAAATGCTTGCCTAAAATTACTTTTAAGACATCTTTTTTATCTGCTCCTTCTCCGAGTCTTGTTTCATTTAGTTCTGCACCCGATTGGTCAAAATTTCGTAACCATACTTCGCCTTGTTTGTTCCAACGATACATATATTTGCCAGCTTTAATAGTTTTGTCGCCATTGCTTTCTTCGGTAAATTTGAAATCTGTCATATTGGTAACATAACTTCGCCCTGTTGGAATAGCCATTTTGGAAACAAATTGCTCGCCACTTTTGCCTTTAAAAGCCTCACAGACACAAGAGCCACGCAGTTTTTCGTCTTCTATGGATACAAACGTATATTGTGCTATTTTCCAATCGTTTTGTATTTTGGCATAGGTAAGGGTTACAGTTTCGTTGCCTTTCGACCATAAATTGCCATGTTTATAAATTTCAAACTGCACTACATACGATACCACAGCAAATTTTGTTTGGATATATTCTCGCAACATTTCGGTTACGTGATATTTTATTTCTATTTCGTCTGAAGTAATCAAATCTTCGAGATGAGCCTCAAAACTTTTGATATTGGTATATTTGATGTTGGAATTGTTGGCAATATCGAATAGGATAAAAGTAGCTTTTACCTCTTTGGACATATATTGCAATACACTTTGTTTATCTTTGCTTTTTTGAATATTGGAATAGGCTGTAACAAAGTTCTCAAATTGTTTGTGCAAATTTTTATATTCTTCTTCCTCGTCTTTAGGATAGCCTGCCATCAATGGTGGAACAATAGGAACTGCTACAGGCGGAGGAGTTACAACTTCTTTGCCTTTTTTAGGTGTTTTTTGGGCAATACTACTAAAAGCAAAAAATAGGGCAAAAACGGATAAAAAAAGTGTTTTTTTCATAAGTACAGATAAATTATAAATTAGGAATTAGGAATTTTGTAAAATTTGCTCCTCAAAAATGATTATTTACAAAATTACCTTCTAATTTCTATTTATTTTAGGTTTTAATCATAGAAATTAGTTCTTTCTCCACGTGCCAATCTTCTGCTACACGCAACATTGCCATAGCTTCCATTTCAGAAATATATCCTTTTTGTTCGTTAGATTGCCAAACCAAGGTGATATAACGTAACTTGGCAGCTTTGTCTAAATTCTCGCCAACATTACGCAAAAAATCTCTTGCTCTATCAAAAGCATTAAAATAATCCTCCTCAATAAAATCATTTGCCCAAGACAATTCTGCTTGTGCATTTAATTCATTGGCTGTATCTTGTAAAATACGTTCTTCGTCCTCATCTAACCCATGATAATGGAAGATGACACTTTTTAGGAGCAGAAAAGCTTTTTTCTCATCACTTGTCATGGAGGCTTATACTTTTATCTTTTGCACAAATATACTGATATATTGTTGTTACTTTATAGGAAAGCAAATTTCTAAAATTTATTTCTATAAATATGCTTAATCAATAATATTGCAAGTTTATATATATTTTACAAAATTTCCTATTTTTTCTAAAAAAAGCTATATATATTTTCGAAATTCTACCTATTGCTAATTATTTACAAATTTTTTCAATACAAAAATAAATTAGCTAATATAAAGCCATTTTACCTTCGGTGTTTATCAAAAAAGTTTCCCCATACTGGCTAACTATAGCTCTGCCTTTAGAAAAAGATTCTACGCTATCAAATTGGGTAGCTATAATTAATTCTCCTTTTTCATTGATAAAACCCCATTTTTCGTCTATACGCACTGCTGCTATTTTTTCGCTAAATGGTTTTATTTCATCATATTTTGGGCTTACAATGAGTTGCCCATTGGTAGAAAGAATGCCAAATTTGCCTGATTTTTTGACGTATGCAAATCCATCTATAAAATTGCTGGCAGTATCAAACTGTGGCAACAATACCAATACGCCTGCACGATTGATATAGCCTATTTTGCCATTTTTTTGTACCCGTACTACTGCTACATTTTTGTTAAATTCCTCTGCCCAATCAAAAATTGGAGTTACCAACACTTTGCCTTTAGTATCTACATAACCCCATTTGTTATCCAAAATCACAGTTGCTAAACCTGTTTGCAAGTTGCCAACTTCTGTAAATTGTATAGCAGTAACTATTTTTTGGCTCTTGGCACTAAAAAAACCCCATTTGCCATTTTGTTTTACGCCTGCCAAACCCTCCGAAAAGGCATATACTTTTTCAAATTGTGGGCTAATGAGGGTTTTGCCACTATTGTCGATAAATGTCCACTTATCTGCAATTTTTACGGCTGCAATATTTTCATAAAAATCGTATGCGTCTTCAAAAAGAATATTGCTAACTAATTTGCCATCACCATACACAAATCCATATTTTCCTGCTTTTTGATACCTTGCTATTTTATTGCTAAAGTCAAATAATTCATCAAATTGAGGCACTACAACAACTTTTAATTGTTTGTTGATAAAGCCCCATTTGCCATCTTTTTGAATACGTGCAATATCTGGACTAAAACGGCTAATTTGTTGATATTCAGGTGCTAATAGTTTATTTATTTTGCCAAAACTTACCAAACCAAGCAAATTATTTTTATGAATTAGTACAAATTCTTTATCAAAATTATCAATATTATCATAAGTAGTTTCTAATAATGTTTTGCCATTGATGTCTAATAAGCCAAACAAATTATTTTCTTTTACTTTTATATAATTTGGTAATATGTATTGAAAATCTGTATAATGTGGTTTTACTATTACTTTGCCTTGTTGGTTGATAAAACCCCATTTTCCATTTTGTTTTACTGCTGCCAAACCACTTTCGCTAAATGCTTGAATATCCTCAAATTGTGCAATAATAATTTCTCTGCCTTTGTCATCTACAATTCCCCAACGTCCATTTTTTTCATAATCTACCAAACCTTGTTTGGTAAAATTTTTGATTTCTTCGTAACTTGGTGGTGTAATAATTGTACCATTTTTGTTTGCAATTCCCCACAAATTATTTTTGTGAATTAATACAGTTGCAGAATCAAAATCTACAATTTCGTCATAGTCGGTTGCCAATACGATATTTCCTTTGCCATCAAATAAACCTTTTTTGTTATTTTTGCCAACTTGTATGCAGTTTGGGCTAAAAAAGCTAATATTTTCGTACATAGGTGCTAAAATAACAGTGCCACTATTATTGACTACGCCCATTAAATTGCCTTTTTTTACTTTTGCCAAACCATGTTGAAAAGGCATTTTGTCATTAAATTCTGGTTTGAGCAATACTTTTCCATTTTTGTCTGCCAAACCCCAAAGTGTATTTTTTTGTATCCACGCCACGCCATTTTCGGCATCAGGCAACCAATTATTGTCAAACCATTCTGTATTAGGCAATAATTTCCCTTTTCTATCTACAAAACCGTATTGATTATTTTTTTTGGTATAAATGGTATTATTATTTGTGCGAATAAAAAATTCATAACCAGACGTAATGGTGTCGCCATTTAAGTTTACAACTGCATAATCATTATCTAATTCTACTAATGCCACACTATCCTCAAAATCTGAGGGATTCCCATAAATAAAATCAGAAAACTGTTTGCCTTGTTTATCAATCAACGCAAATTTCCCGTCTTTGTAAGCCCAAGCTCTATCTTCTTCACCAAAGCCAAAAAAGCTAATTAGTTTATTACTTTTAGCCAGAGCTTCTTTTGCTTTCTCCTCGCTAATTCGTGCTTTAGCTTCACTTTCAATAGATTTTTTCAAATTTAAAATAGCTATTTCTCTTGCTTTTTGTGCCAATTCTAAGTTTAAGTTAGCTTTTTCTTCATTTAGTTTTGCCTTTTCTAAATTTTGTAAAGCTAATTTGCGTTGTTCTTCGGTGGCATTTCTTTGTGCTTTTACTTCTTTTACTGCTTGCTCTGCCTTCATTCTCTCAATTTCTGCTTCTTTAGCGTTTTTCTTGGCAATGGCTGCATTTTGTTCTGCCTCTAATTTTTCGGCTGCTGCTTCTTTTGCTTTTTCGTAGGCTATTTTGCTTTGTTTTTCTACTTCGCGTTGCGAAAAATACGCATCTCCGTAGCCCCAAATTGCAATGCCCGCCAATAATAAAGCTGCAAAAGTAAAATATTTTTGCCTTTTGGCAGACCTTTTTTGCAAAGCAATAGCATTTTCCAAAGCCTCTATTTTTTCTTTTTCGAGCTTTTCTTCTCGTTCTTTTTGTTGCTTTTCTTTCTCTATTTTGCCAAACCAAGCCAATTCGCCAGCACCTATATATGCACGCAATGCCTGTGTAGGCGAGGGTTTTTTACGCAATTTTTCGGCTTCTTCAATCCAATTTTTTGCAGCCAACAACGATTCGCCTTGCAATAATAAATCTTCGCTACGATTTTTTTCTAACCAATCATTGGCTTTTTGTGTATATTTGGTATGCAAATGAATGTACTCTCTATCCGAATTTAAGGTATTGATGAGTTCAAAAAAGGCTTTTTCAAAATCTTTTTTCCTAAAATCTATCCATTGCACTTTCGACAAACTCGGATATTGGTCTAACATCTCTATATGTTGCAAACCTGCTGGGTTGAGTATGGTAACTATTCGTTTATTCAATTTGGCAGCATAATTTACTTCGGCAACACAAAAAGGAGATTCCAAAGATTTATCTGAAATGATGAACAAAAAATTATCCGAATTTTCAATCCCTTTGTTAATTTCTTTTTGAAAATCTGCTCCTGTAGCAATACTTTCTTGGTCAAACCATGTAGATTTTCCTAATAATTGCAATTCGTTATTTAATTTTCTTGCAAAATCTCCATCGGTACGCGAATAAGAAATAAAAACTTCGCTACCTAATTGCCCAATTTTGGCTACACTTTCTGCCACAAAAATTTTGTGCAACCTTGTAGCTTGGTGTTGGTTGCGACTTTTGCCTGTTGCCAAAAATGTTTGGGCATTTTGCAAATTGTAGCCTTGCAACAAAAAAGCACTATTTTTATGGTTGCGTTGCCATTTCAACGCCTGCGTCAAAAATACTTTGTGTTGATTGTGGTACGTGGCATCTGTTTGAATTTCTTTGAGTAATTCGTTAATATCTTTTTCAAAATCGGATAACTCTTGTCTAACTAATTTTTTATTATCTTTATTATCTATAAAATTAATAGCATGTAAATTTTGTATTTCTTTTGGTAATTTATCTGTAGGAATTTCGTCCATCAGCAATGGAATAATGCGTTTTTTCCACAAAGCAGCATATTCTAATTCTTTTAGACATTGTTCTGAAACAATAGATGCGTGAGAAATAAAAAACAGAAAATTATCTGCTTGTTCTATGCCTTGCAAAATGGATTTTTCGGTGTCTTCGCCTTTTTGAATATCTGTGTGGTGTTGCCAAGTGGTAATACAATGTTTTGCAAGTACAGACCTCACCATTTGTTCTTGTGGGGTAATGATTTCTTCGCCTTCTGCCTGTATATCTGTTGAGGCATTAGAGGTCTTTTTTTCGTTTGCAGCACAAATAAACACTTCGGTCATCAGATTATTTGCATTTTTTTTGCTTTCGCAAATAAAACTTGCGTGTAAATCTGACGGTTCACAAGGGGCTTGAATCGGGGCTTTAAATTCTGTCAAAAGCCATTTTTCTGCCTCTTGACGTTCTTTTCCAACCAATAAATATTGCGTAACTTGTTGATTTCTTTCCCACTCTAAAGCTGCATACAATAATTCGGTATGTTTGTGTACATAGCTTTTATGCTGTTCTAAAATAGTAATTAGATTAGTAAAACATTTTTCTATACTGTCTATTTCTGTGGCATTTTCCCATGATGTTTCTTTTTCGGGTAGCACTTGTCGGCTATAAATCCAATTAATTTTGCCAATAATGGGGTGTAATTTTTCAAATTCAAATCCTTCTACATGTAAAATAGGAATAATTCGTTTACAATGTTTGGCAGCAAGTTCTATTTCTAAACGGCAATAAGGGGAAGCAACCGAATGCGGTGCAATAATAAAAATAAAGGTGTGTGCTTTTTCTATGCCATCATCAATCTGATTCTGGTAATCTACGCCTATTGGAATATCATTTTGGTCAAACCAAGCAGTATAACCATTTGCAACTAAATTTTCATAAATTTTGCTTGCAAAAACTTTGGATTCTTTTCTGCCGTATGAAATAAAAACATCTGTGAAATTTTGCACTGTTTGAATAATTAGTTTAACCTTACAAGGTAATAAATGAAAATGTAATTCACAAATTTTCTATATTTTTATTAGGTTTTCCGCATCAAAATTTCAAAGTAAGGTTTATGTAATAAAATTCGTCTTACTGCTAAAATATTGAACACGGATAACACAGAACACGCAGATTTACACAGTTTTTCTACTTATATTACCTTCCTTAGTTTATATTTTTCTATGTATCTATGTTACTATGTGGTTAAAATAATTTTGATGCGGAAAACCTATATTTTTATCTAAGTAGTTCTAAATTTTTAAGGGCAAGTTCTAAAATATTCAACTATTTGATTATCAATAATTTATATATAGCCTAAAGGCTATATTGCATTGTTTTATAATCTTTTTTATAGAACTGTAAATTTTTCATTTTATATTTTATTTCCACAAATTTTCAAACTTTCCAAATCTCAAGACTTGGAAAGTTGATTGGTAGGTTTATTCTTTGTTTTGTAATTCTTCAGCCCAATTATAACGGTCTGCACTCGAAAATGCCCAAGGAGCACCATTATTTTCCATATTTGCCGACATAGAATTCCAAGAAGCAGGCATGGTAGATTCCTCCATAGCTACATATCTACGCAATTCGATGATAATTTCTAATGGATTTATATTTACAGGGCAGGCATCTACACAAGCATTGCAAGTAGTACAAGCCATTAATTCCTCTTTGCTAATATAATCTCCATACAAAGATTTATTATCTTCATAGCCTTTGCCATATTTGTCTTCGTTATAGCCAATCTCTTCGACTCTATCTCTGGTATCCATCATAATTTTGCGAGGAGAAAGTTTTTTACCTGTCATATTGGCAGGGCAGGAGGCAGTACAACGTCCACATTCGGTGCAAGAGTATGCGTCCATTAAGTTTTTCCAAGTCAAATCTTGCACATCTTTTGCCCCAAAACGTCCAATTTGTCCATCACTACTTTCGGCAACTTCTACCGTAACAGGCACTCCTAACATAGATTGTACTTCTTTGGTAACGGTATCCATATTGCTAAATTTGCCTTTAGGTTCTAAATTTGCAAAATAGGTATTTGGAAATGCAAGTCCAATATGTAAATGTTTGGAATAGGTAACATATACCGAAAACGCAAATATTCCCAAAATATGCAACCACCAAGCTACTCTTTCTATCATTAATAAAGTAGTAGTATCATAATTTTTGTAGATTGGAATAAAAAATTGACTAATCAAAAATGTGCCTACAGGCTGGAAATGTTCGGTAATATAAGTTCCCCACATGGCATCTGTAGTACGAGTTTGCAAAATACTATCTGTTGCATTCATTGTAAACAAGAAACACATTAAGATAATTTCAGAAACCAAAATAATATTTGCATCTAAACGTGGGAAACCGTCTAAATCTTTGGAAAATAGACGTGGAATAATCAACAAATTTCGGCGTATCAAAAACAATACACACACTGCCAAGACCCCAAAAGCTAAAAACTCAAAAAAGTTGATAATAAATGGATACAAACCTCCGAGTATTCCTGCAAATATTCGATGTGTGCCAAACAATCCATCTAATAAAATTTCTAATACTTCTATGTTAATTAGCAAAAAACCGCCATAAATTACCAAGTGCATCAACCCTATCCAAGGTCTTTCAAACATTTTGCGTTGCCCAAATGCAATCAGCAACATGTTCCGCATTCTCTCGTCTTTGCGGTCTGTTCTATCTAAGGCTTTGCCACGTTTAATATTGTTGGCAATAAAAGTAACTCTATCCCAAACCACTGCAACCGTAATAGCAATAGCACCGAGAAATAGTATTTGTTGTAGTAATCTTACAAAGTGTTCCATAAAATAAGTTTTATAATTCTTATACAAAATAAGGAATAAAAATGTTATGAATTTGCAATTTTTTCAGTATTTTAATTTTTTTTGGTACTTATGCAATAGGAGGGAGGCTTTGTAACAAAATGAAATAGTTTTTTGGTAATTTATTTAGGTATTAGACATAATTACGGTTTGTAGCATAGACTTTAGTCTGTGCTTGTAAGCCCTTGATTACCAATAATTTACAAGCACAGACTAAAGTCTATGCTACATACATTTTTGAAAAATAAGAATTATTTTAACACGAAAACCAAACTTTCCAAGTCTTTGAGGCTTGGAAAGTTTATTTACTAATTAATTATTTCGTTATCAAATTTAACTATCCAAAATAGGAATTTCTACAAAGAAAGTTGTGCCTTCACCTACCACACTTTCAAAATAAATTTTGCCTGTGTGTTTGTCTATAATTTTTCGTACAATATCCAAACCTAATCCTGTGCCTTCGCCTGCTTTTTTGGTAGTAAAAAATGCGTTGAAAATTTTGTCTTGAATTTCCAAAGGAATACCGCCACCTGTATCTGTAATACTTGCAATGATTTTGTTTTCTACAAGTTTTGTTTTAATGGTCAAAGTTCCACGATTATTCATAGCTTGGATAGCATTATGAATTAAGTTAGTCCATACTTGCATTAACTCATCAGGGTAGCATAATATTTCGGGCAACTCGGCATATTCTCGCAATACATCTACGCCTTGTTTGAGTTGGTTGGAGTAGATAATCAAAACAGTTTCGATACTTTCATTAAAATTTGCTTTGTGTTTTTCGCCTGTATGGTCGTGTCTTGCAAAATTTTTGAGGGCAAAAACCACTTTCGAAGCTCTATCTGTTGCCGTCAAAATCGTATGCACACTACGCGAAATTCCCGAAAGTTTGTACGCCATTTTTACAATTTCATTGCTTTGTTTTTCGCTAAGATAAGGCAGATAGGTTGCCAAATTATCATAAATCCCTATATCTGTAAATAAATCTGCTAAGTCTTGGGCATTTTCTATGTTATTCTCTTCGAGAAATGCTTGTTGTTCTCGTCTTATTTTTCGTTCTTCTTTGGCAGTTTTGGGAATAAGTTTTTGGGTAATTCGTTGCATCAAGCTAATAAAAAACTCATTCTGTTTTGGGGTTAAATTTAGCAAAAACACAGGCAGATTTATCAAACTTTCTTGTAAACTACCTGCAATATTGCCCGCAGATGACCGAATAGCACCTAAAGGCGTATTTACTTCGTGGGCAATACTTGCAACCAACTGCCCCAAACTTGCCATTTTCTCCGATTGAATAAGCTGGTTTTGGGTGTTTTGCAAATCAGAAAGTGTAGATTGCAAAGTTTCTTTTTGTTGTAATAAACTCTCTTGTGTACTTTGCAACTCTTCCAAATTTTGTTTCAATTCTTCTTCAGAGGCTAAAAGTTCTTCGGTTTTCCATTTTATTTCTTCTTCATTTTTGCGTCTTTCGGTAATATCTATCTGCATAATTGCCAAACAAATAGGCTCATTCGTTTGTGGATTGCGAATTACAAATACAGTAGCATCAGTAAGCCAAATTTGTTGGGTTTGGGCATGGATAATTTGGTATTCCCCACGCCAAAATCCAGATTTTGCAATCGCAGGTTCAATTTCTGTTTTAAATATTTTTTGGTGTATTTCATCACTATATTCTAAAAAATTGGTATGCGTATAATGTCCTTGATAACCTGACATTTTTTGTGCCATTTCATTCAAAAAAAGAATATTCCCTTCAAAGTCTGCCATAGCAATAAAAGAATTTGTATTTTTTACCAAACTCTCAAATTTTTCCTGCTCGACCATCAAAATCAATAAATTTTCTCTCGAATTTTGAATTTCCTCCAAATTTAACCGCAATTTCTCTTCGGCTTGTTGCAATGCTGTAGTTTGACGAATAGAATTTTCTAATAAATCTTTTGTTCTTTCGTTAATCTGAATACTATGCAACATAGTTGCAATGTTTTTTCCCAAACGTGGCAACAATTCTTTGTATTTGCTTGAAATATTGTTTGTAAATAATAATTCTATTGCACCGTATGCTTTATGATTAAAAAGCAATGGCAACACAATAACACACTCTGCATAAATATTTCCTAAAGAGGTTTCTACCGAAAATTGTTCATCTACTAAATTTTCTAAACAAATTAGTTCTAATGATTTTACTGCCTGTCCAATTAATCCATCTCCAATAAAAATTTTAGTATCTCCTAAACTACTCATCGAACAAGCATACGTACCTGTAACCTCAATATATTCCTGCCCAACCGTATAAAATGCACCACTCAAGGCATGGGTCATTTTGGCAAGTTGATAAATAACCACTTCCGAAAATTCTAACAAAGATTTATCATAGTTTACCCGCAAAACATCATCAAATTTGCTTACAGTGGCATCTATCCACATTCTTTGCTCCATTTGCTCTTGTTTTGCAAGCAATTCTTTTTGTAAATTCATTACTTCAGCTGCCGAATAGCTTGTTTTTTGGTACATTTGTTCGGTATAATTGTTATTTTCTATGCTCATACACCATATTGATAGATAAATTTAAAGTACATTTGCCTTCAGGCGAATGGGTTGCTTAGCAAGTAATTCGCCTGAAGGCGAATGTACATTGATTTTGCTTTTTACGCAATAAACATATCTAATTAATCTTACAAATTCAATACCTTACTAAAAATTTACTATAATTTTTGTCTAAAACATTTTTTTTCGCCTAATATTCCTAAAATTAGACTAAAAATTGTTAAGACCTCTTGTTATGATTTTGTTATTAAAGCCATTAACAATAACTTGCAAGCCAAAACAAAGGAATAATTGGAACTAACTTTTAATGGGTTACTTGCATACATACATACAACCTTGTTGAGAAATATAGTATAGACTCTATACTGTCTAATTTTTGGAATATTTTATTACTAATATGATACAACTACTACGCAAACAATTTGCAGCCATCAAAGCTATTAAAAGGATACAAGCTATGCAAATGTTGCAATTTGTTACTATATTTTCATTTTCTTTTTTGGGACTTGTAGCTTTTTTATTATTACTCACTATACCTGCTTTTGCACAAAATCCAAGCAACAAAGCAGCAAGTAAAGAGGAGTTTTTGGCAAGCAAAGACAGTAGCAAAATTGCCAAAGATAGCCTAAAAAAAATAGCACTTAATAAGCAAAAAGATATAGAAACTACAGTAAATTATAAAGCTGTAGATTCTATTCGTTTTAATGTGGCAAGTAAGATGATTTATATGTTTGGAAGTTCTAATGTGGGGTATGGAAAAATTACGCTGGACGCAGAGCAAATAGATATGAATTGGCAAACTAATTTGATTGTAGCACGCAGTCGTTATGATACAACTGCCAAAAAAATTATTGGCAAGCCTGTATTTACCGACCAAGGCACCAAATATAATATTGATGCGATGACCTATAATTTTAAGACTCGCAAAGGTATCATTCAAGGCATTCGCACCAAACAAGATGAGGGATATGTAGTAGGAAGTAGAGTGAAAAAAACTCCCGATAATGCAATGTTTATTGGCAATGGACTTTATACGACTTGCGACCACCCCGAACCGCATTTTGGCATTCGTTCTCGCAAAATGAAAGTAATTCCTAATAAAGTAACTGTTTCGGGGCTTTTTAACCTCGAGATTGCAGGCGTACCAACGCCTTTAGGGTTTTTGTTTGGAATGTTTCCGCAGCCAAATCGTAGAAGGTCGGGACTTATTTTTCCACAATATGGCGAAACACAAACCAATGGCTTTTTTTTACAAGGCGGAGGTATCTATTTAGCACTTAGTAATTATGTAGATGTGGCATTGCAAACCGAAATTCATAGCAAAGGACGTTGGGGTTTGACAGGTGCAAGCAAATATTTGAAAAAATATAAATATTCTGGAAATGTCAATGTAA
>JBIKRY010000243.1:0-7353 GCA_044348925.1 Bernardetiaceae bacterium | reverse complement strand
CAACTTTTGGTAGAGTTGTGCAAAATTTTTCAAATCCTTTGAAAAAGAATATAGTTCTGCTATAAAGTAAGGACTTTTCTTAGGGATAAAACTTTTTCGCATAAAATATTAACTTGCTTTAAATTATAGAAATATCAAAAATTGACCATTGAATTGCCAAAGTGGGAATTGCTGAGTATTGGACTTTAGTCTGTGCAAGTTATTGATTTTCAACTACTTAAAAACGGACTAAGGTGTATCCGACTAAAGTCTATTATAAAAATTATTCATAAACTCTAATATTTATTTATCAATTTACCTGACTCATTCGCCTAAAGGCGAATATACAGTTGCTACGCAAATTATCTTAAAATAATTTTCATAACAAGAGCCTTGCAACCCAAAAATAAACTGCCAAACCTAATAAATCATTGGCTGTAGTAATAAATGGGCCTGAGGCTAAAGCTGGATTTACGCCAATTCTATCCAAAATAATTGGCGTAGCAGTGCCTGTAATGGACGCAAGCAACACCACCGCAAACAAAGCCACCGAAACTACAAAAGCCAAAATAGTGTTACCCATCACAAAATAATTGAAAAAAAATACCAAACTACTAATTGCAATACCATTCAACAAACCTACTGCAATAGTTTTGAAAAGACGTTGATACCAAGTTGTTTTGTATAGTCGAGATTCTGCAAGAGTTTGGATAATAACCGTAGAAGACTGAATGCCAACATTGCCACCTGTAGCCGTAATCAAGGGAATAAAAAAAGCCATGGCAGGCACTAATAACAATTCTTTGGTAAAAGTTCCTAAAAAACTTGCCCCAAGCAAACCTCCAGACATTCCTATCAACAACCAAGGTAATCTTGCTCTCGATAGTTTCCAAATGGTATCTGTTTCATCTACATCTTCTGCCAAGCCCGACATAGCTCGTTGGTCTATTTCGGCTTGTTCTTTCATCACATCTAAAACATCATCAATCATTACCCTACCAACAAGTTTCCCCTCTACATTAATTACAGGAATAGTTTCGAGGTCATGTTTTTGCATCATTTCTACCACTTCGTCTTGAGATTGATAGATTTCGACACGAGCAACATCTTGTAAATAAATAGCAGATACTTTAGTTTCTTTGTCCGAAATAATAATAGTTTTTAGAGAAACTCTACCCAAAAATATTCCCTCTGCATCTACCACATAGACCGAAAATATTTTTTTTACTCTTTCGGCTTGTTGTTTTATTTCGTCCAAACATTGTCCTACTGTCCACGAAATATCTACTTTTATCAACTCTTTAGACATCAATCCACCCGCACAATCGGCATCATAATGTGCCAATTCTCTTACATCATCAGCTTTTCGTTTGTCGAGCATCGAAATAACCATTTCCAAAAATAGGGCATCATGTTGTTCGTTGAGCATATCGGCAATATCATCAGACTCCATAGCATTCAGCAAAGGTGCAAGCTCTTCAGGTGCAAAAGTTTTGAGGAAAGGAGTGCGAATTTCGGGTTCAAGCTCTGCCAAAATGGTAGCAGCTTTGCTTATTTCTATATTTTCTAAAATAAAACGTGCTTGTGGAGTGGCTACATCACGCAATAAAAAACTCAAATCAGCAGCACCTATAGATTTAGTAAGGTTTTGAACTTGCTTGGCATTTTCGGCAATGCTTGCTTGCATAAGTTGTGCAACTAAAATATCTGCGTTTTGTGAAGTTAGCATAGAAATAAGCTATTTTTTTCAAAAGTATTGGTTTTTTTTGGTAGGTTAAACTTTTTAGCTTTTTTTATCTATAAAAAATCATTTAATTAGCTTTTTTATGTTGAAATATATTTAGTTTTTCTACAATGAATAGAGTTTATGAATAATTGCTGTAGCATTGGACTTTAGTCTGTGCAAGTTATTGATTTTCAACTACTTAAAAACAGACTAAAGTCTATTATACAAATTATTCATAAACTCTAATAGAGAAATTAGATAAGTAATCTAAATTATGTAATACTATGTAAATTAGATTAGGTGGTTATTAGGTAGTTACAAAATGGATATTGCGTTGTAAGCCTCGCAATTTTGTTCTATTTACTGCCGATTTTCTAAATAATTCTTTGAATATTTCTTCGCTTAACTCCTGCCAATCTGTATTTTTCATTTGTGTAAGTGCTGCATTAGGCTCAAAATTTGGCTCTTTGTGGGGTTTTGCAAATCTATTCCAAGGACATACATCTTGACAAATATCGCAACCAAAAATCCAATTTTCAAATTTTCCTTTCATTTCTGTTGGTATTTCGTCTTTTAATTCAATGGTAAAATAGGAAATGCAACGGCTGCCATCAACAATATATGGTGACACAATGGCATCTGTTGGGCAGGCATCGATGCAACGAGTGCAAGTTCCACAATAATCTTTGATAGCTGTATCTGCCTCCAATTCCAAGTCCAAAATTAATTCCCCAATAAAGAAAAAACTCCCCATTTCTTTGTTAATCAAGTTGCTATGTTTGCCAATCCAACCTAAACCACTTTTTTTTGCCCAAACTTTGTCCATCACAGGTGCCGAATCTACAAATATTCTTCCACTTACTTCGCCAATAGTTTCCCAAATAAATTCCATCAAGGTTTGTAATTTTTCCTTGATTACCTCGTGATAATCTTTTCCGTATGCGTATTTGGATATTTTTAAATCATTTTGCTCACAGAAAATTTCTTTTTCGGGGTAATAATTGTATAATAAGGAAATGACAGATTTTGCATCAGGTACTAACAAACAAGGATTTAACCGTTTGTCAAAATGATTTTCCATGTAGCCCATTTTTCCGTGCATATTTGCCTGTAGCCATTTTTCTAAACGTGGTGCTTCGTCTTCCAGAAATTCAGCTTTTGAGATTCCACAAAAATCAAAGCCAAGTTCTTTGGCTTTTTGTTTAATATGGTAACTATTTTGTGTTTTTTGCATAAAATAGGGGACTTTGTACGAAGATGTTGAAAATATTTAATTAAAAAAGCAATAAAAATCTTTTATTTGCAATATCTTTTATTTTTATTTTATATTTTGATAGAATAAAATAAATATACTACGCTTTGATAAAATATAATTACTTGATAAGCAATATATCAGACTTCTTGTGAAAGTCTATTTCCTATTTCAAAAATCATATTTCAAAAATCATATTTCATATCTCTTGCTTATGCGTTTCAAAATTAGTTTAGAATACGAAGGTACAAAATATAGTGGTTGGCAATTACAAAAAGGTTTAAAAACCATTCAAGGTGAATTGTTACAGGCTGCCAAAAAAGTATTTCATACCGATACCTTAGAGTTTTATGGTGCAGGACGGACTGATGCAGGGGTGCATGCAATCAACCAAGTGGCACATTTAGACGTACAAACGAGCTTAATACCTGACCATATTCGCCAAAAATTGAATGAAGAATTACCAAATGACATCAATATTTTGAAAGTGGAAAAAGTAAACCCCGAATTTCACGCAAGACACGATGCTACAGCAAGAAGCTATATTTACCAAGTGGCACGTAGAAGAAGTGCTTTTGGTAAAAAGTTTACGTATTGGACAAAAGACAAATTAGATGTGAAGAAAATGCAAGCTGTAACAAGTTTGTTTGTAGGATTGAAGGATTTTCAATCTTTTTCTGAGGATACTCCCGAAGAAAAATCTACCAAAGTAAACTTGCTATTCATAGATATTTATGAGGAAGGAAGTTTGATTATTTTTCATATTGTTGGCTCACATTTTTTATGGAAAATGGTAAGACGAATGGTAGGCGTATTGTTGGAAGTGGGACGTGGCAAAATATCGAAGGAGGAAATTCAGCAATTTTTTGAAACCTATTCCAACAAACCTGCTACTTTGACAGTGCCGCCTGCTGGTCTATTTTTGGAAAAAGTTTATTATGGCACAGAAAAAATAAAACACGATTTTCAACGGTTTATGCGGATATAAATTATACCAAGTATAGAAATTTCTAAACTTTCCAAGTCTTAAAGACTTGGAAAGTCTTGATTATTTTTTATAAAAAATGGCACTCATATTGTAAAATAAATATATTTTTATTGAGTAGCTATATTTTTATTAGAATTGAAAATAGATAAATGGTTGTACTTCGGCACTTCGCACTTGATATAAAGCCAACATAATTCCTACAATTACAATAGCTTTGGTTAGTTCGGGCAATTCGACAAAAGTTTCTTGTAATTCTGTTTTGAAACTTGTTGGCAACCAATGCACGATATACCCAAAAACAATAATCAATATGATTTTGTAATACTCTTGTGCTACATTTGGAATGAGTAGAAAATTAAAATTTGTGCTTATTTGTGTCAGCATATCTTGCACCAAAAGCATATTTTCTGCTCTGAAAAATATCCAGCAAAAACATACAAAATGAAAAGTAATAAATCCATAGAATATCTTTCCAAAAATTGTAGAAGATTTTGTAAATTTTGGTCTTACAGTGGACATAATTTCCATAAACATTTTATGGATAGCTAATGCAATACCGTGCAAAGTTCCCCAAATAATAAATCGTACACTTGCCCCGTGCCACAAACCACCCAACAACATTGTTAAAAACAGGTTTAGGTAAGTTCGAAAACGTCCATGACGATTACCTCCCAATGAAATATATAAATAATCTTTGAGCCAAGTAGATAAGGAAATATGCCAACGCCTCCAGAAATCTGTAATATTTTGTGCTTTGTAAGGCGAATTAAAATTTAAGGTCAAACGAAAACCCAATAAAAGAGCTATACCAATTGCAATATCTGTATAGCCCGAAAAATCACAATAAATTTGTAAGGCATAGCCATAAACTGCTAATAGGTTTTCGAAGCCTGAATATTTGAGAGGTTCTGAAAAAACTCTATCCACAAAATTGAGGGAAATATAATCGGAAATGAATATTTTTTTGATTAATCCATTGATTATCAAGAACAATGCTCGTCCATATTCGGCTTGTGAAAGTCGATAAGGCTCATACATTTGCGGGGCAAAATCTGTAGCACGTACAATAGGACCTGCAACTAATTGCGGAAAAAAGCTAACAAAAAAGGCGTAATCCCAAAAATTCTGCACAGGTTTGAGTTCTCCTCGATAAATATCGATGACATAACTCATACTTTGAAAGGTATAAAACGAAATTCCAACAGGCAAAATAATATTGCTGACATCGAATCTTGTTCCAAACATAGAATTGGATAGGGCTGCCAAAAAATCATAGCCTTTTAAATCTGTATCAAAAATAAAATTGATAGTATCGGCAAGAAAGAAAGTATATTTAAAGTAAGCAAGAATAGCCAAATTCACAAAAACACTAAAGGCTATGATTTTTTTTTGGCGTTTTTTGTCTGCTGCATAGACTATTTTGCCAAATTGATAATCTAAAATGGTAGAAAATAATAACATTAAAATAAACAATCCACCACCTTTATAATAGAAAAACATACTCACAAGCATCAAAAATAGATTGCGAAATGTAATATTTTTATAAATAAACTGATAAACCAACAGTACAAAGGCAAAAAAATACCAAAAAGTAGGCGTGGTAAATATCATTGGCGATTTCTCGTCATACAAAAAAAACTCAAGCATAGTAACAACTTATTTGAGAAGGAATAAAATAAACTAACTTAGGGCATTTGCATTGCTTAGTTTATTTGGCAAAGATATAAAAAAAAATAAACAAATAAACTTCGCTACAAAATAAGTACAGTAAAATATGTAATCGGAAAAAGCTAAAAAATAGCAAGTATTATTAAGTTGGCAAACAATTCTTGCATACGAGAATTAGGAAGGTAGAGCCTACAAATATTTAAGAAAGTTATGTTTCAAACAAAATAAAAGCCTAAATTTGCAAATACTTTAACCATAAACTACACTTATTTTTATGTTATATGAAGATTTTGACAAAAACACCAAGTTATATCAAAAATATGACAATTATACGGCAGATGATTTTAAAATTTGGAAATTATTATTTGAACGACAAATAAACTTATTGCCTAATTTAGCTTCACAAGCCTATTTAGATGGCATTAAATTATTGGAATTTGGTGCAGATGCTATTCCTAATTTTGCTCATATTAATCAGATTTTGGGAACTACTACAGGTTGGCAAGTAATTGTAGTACCAGGGTTGATTCCACAAAAAACTTTTTTTGAACTTTTGGCAGAGCAAAAATTTCCATCTTCGACATGGTTGCGAAAAATAGAGGAATTAGATTATCTCGAAGAGCCTGATATGTTTCATGATGTGTTTGGGCATTTGCCTTTGCTTACCAACCAATATTTTTGCGATTTTTTGCGTGCCTATAGCTTAATAGCCTTGAAATATATTGATAACCCGTTGGCGGTCAAGTTGTTAGGTCGTTTATATTGGTTTACTGTAGAGTTTGGATTGATAGAAAAAGAGGAGGGATTAAAAATTTATGGTGCAGGAATTTTGTCATCGAGTGGAGAATCTGTATTTTGTTTGGGAGATGAACCCGCAAGATACGCCTTTGATGTAGAAAAAATAATGCTTACAGATTATTACATAGACCATTTTCAAGATAAATACTTTGTAATTCAATCTTACAAACAATTATTTGATGCACTACCCGAAGTAGAAAGGGTTTTAGAAAAATATGCTTTGGAAACTGTTGTGGCTATATAAATTAGGCTTGAGTAGTTATCAATTAAAAATTCTAAATTATTTAACTAATGTAAGTTGCATAGCAACTTACATTGGTTCGTATAAACTTGCTTTACACAAAAAAGAACAAATATAAAACTATCTTTTGCTAATTTTATTAAGTGTAATGTTTTTTTGCAAAGTACATTTAAAATTACTTGTTTTTATACCTCGTTTTTCATGTTTTGTTAGCCGTCCTTTCATACGTTGTCGCCACATTTTAAAGCTGGAAAGTTTCATTTCTTTTCGCATAAGTACGATTACGTCTTTCTCACTAATTCCAAATTGACGTTCTATGGCTTCGAAAGAAGTACGGTCTTCCCAAGCCATACCAATAATTCGGTCTATATCTTCGGCAGTTAAATTTTTCATTAGGAATAAATTTGTATGGTAGAACAAGTGGTAATAGAAATTGTATATTCACTAATTTTTATATACATAACTGTTAAAGTTAGCAAATTGTTTTATGGCTTTTGGCACTGCATAACCATCTTATTACAAGTTTCTTAAAATTTACAACAGTATTTGTGTATAATTTTTTTGCATTCCGTCTAAATTATGTAATAGTATGTAGCTCAAGCTCTATCGATTACCCACAAGTTTTTAGTGTTATATTTTTATCTTTTAGTATGTTTGTCTTATGAATATGTTTGTGGATATAGAAAAAAAATTTGCAGTCA
>JBIKRY010000029.1:0-23925 GCA_044348925.1 Bernardetiaceae bacterium | reverse complement strand
GTAATCTAATTTATGTAGCAATCGTATATTTACCTAAAGATGAATATACGATTGCTGCGTAAATTAGATTAGCAAATATATTGTCTTAGCACTGAATAAACTCTATTTTTGAAATTATCTTTTATTTTTTAAATACTGCAACAAGTTCGAAAATAGAACTGTCAAAGGTAATTCATTACTTTTTATGTACTTTTCCTGAATTAAAAATCAATAATTTTTCCCAATTAATCTTGCCGTTATCACAAAAACGGTTTGCAAAATCTACTGTAAAATTGTTAATTAAAATGCCGTATGCTTCATCAAATTCTTCATTTTTCTGCTTGGCTTTATGTCCAATTGGCTCAATAATTTTGATATAAAAGTTTTCATCATTGGAAATAAGTTGCCAAAATTCCTGTCCACAAACTTTATAATAGCCATCTTCTTCTGGTTTTGTATTTTTCTTTTTACCAAAACAACAGCCATTTAAAATCATAATTGTTTTATCTGTTTCACTTTCTAATTTCTCTTTTGCACTTTTTGCATTTATTTTAAGTTGTTTGATTTGGCTTGCATTTCCCCAATTCCAACCTGCTTTTATTTCCACAACATACATCATATCATCACTTTCAAATTCTAAATCCATGCCTGTAAATCTTTCTGTTTTTTTAGCACCAAAAACTTTATCAGCAACAAAAATTGCCAATTTCTCCATAAAATTACCAAAAAAAGTTTCCTCTTGTGATTGTAAAAATGCGTCTAAAAAGCCTTTGATTAAGTCGTGAGCAGTTATTACATTTTTTGCTCTAAATAAATAAGGATTTTTTTGTTCAAGAATTTTATCAAGATTTATTTTTGTAGTTACATAATCTAATCTTTGTTGATGAAATAAGGCTATGTTTGTTTCAACAAACTCATATACCTCTTCTAAGTTAAGTTTTTTCATATTATTTCTTGAATCTCTGTTACTTGATTATAAGTACATTCAATTTCTCGAATAGAAAATTTTTCGTCAATTCGATGTTGTTCCAAAGATAAATCTTGAATATCAGAGGTGTAAAATTCTGCTATATTTCCTGCTACTTCCTGATTTTCTGCTTCAATGGTTACTAAAAATGATTTTGTGATAGCCACTTGAAAAGTTTTTTTCATAACAAAGTATATGTTAATGGTTTAATTTTTTGTTTTAATATTTCGTAATATTCAGGTAAAATTTCAATACCAACAGAATTTCTATTCATGCGTTGTGCAACACTTAAAGTAGTTCCCGAACCTGCAAAAGGGTCAAGAATGGTATCGTTTTCTTGTGTAAAAAGCCTAATAAACCATTCAGGTAAATTTTCAGGGAATGCTGCTGGGTGGTTTTTATTACTACACTCTGTTGCAAAATGTAAGACATTTGTAGGGTAAACGGTTTCTTTTCCTACCCAATTGGAAATATTTTTACCAAAACCACTACCATTTTTAGCATTATCACGAATTTTGTCGGTTTCACTCAAATTTTTTAAACGACCTTTTGCCCAATCACCAATCGGAACTTTTACCTCCTCTTGGTACATATTGAATTTTTTGTCCTTATTAAACTGCAAAAGCCTTTCCCAACTATCTCGAAAACGGTTTGACCACTTGCCAGGGAAGGAATTTTTTTTATGCCAAATAAATTCTTCTGTCCATAACCAACCTTGCTTACGAAGTGCTAAAATAAGTTCTAAAACGTAGGTACTTCTTTCGCCTTCGGTTACTTTTTCTTTAATATTAAGTACAAAAGTTCCTGTTGGTTTCAAAACCCTAAAAAGTTCTTCTGAAATTGGCAAAAACCATTCTACATATTTATCTGGGTGAATACCCCCATAAGTGTCTTTGCGTTGGTCTGCATAAGGTGGCGAAGTAAAAATAAGGTCAATAGAACTTTCAGGAAGTTGTTTTAATACTTCTTTGCAGTCGCCTAAAAAAATATCCGTTTTTATTTCTATCATTTCGTATTAAGGCGAAATATCGCCAAGTTTGTTTTCTTTGCTTGCAAAGTTAGTTATTTTTTATTAAGTTTTATCTATGTTTTGCATTTATGTATTTTTTCTTGCACCCAATTACTATACTTACAGAACTTACCCAAAAAAGCAAAACTTTTATCTAAAATTTAGGTTTTCCGCATCAAAATTTTAAAGTAAGGTTTATGTAATAAAATTGTAATAAAATTCGTCTTACTGCTAAAATATTGAACACGGATAACACAGAACACGCAGATTTACACAGTTTTTCTACTTATAGTACCTTCCTTAACTTATATTTTTCTATGTATCTATGTATCTATGTTACTATGTGGTTAAAATAATTTTGATGCGGAAAACCTATCTAAAATTGCTTTTTACTTTGCTATTTCCTACCTTTGTGAGAGAGTAAAGTAAAAGTTTATATTTTACAAAAGACATAAAAATTAGGAAAATCTACCATACCTACAAAAATATTACACGACTTATTAACAAATGTTATACCCAAAAAATTTCGAAGAAAAAATAGGTTTCGACCAAATTAGACAATTAATCAAAGACGAATGTAATGGAATCATAGGCAAAAATTTTGTCGACAAAATCCGTTTTAGTGATAAAATAGATATTATTGCAAAACTAACAGGGCAAGTAGAGGAATTTCGTAAAATTCTTGTGGAAGGAGAGGAATTTCCAAACCAATATTTTTATGACCTCAACGAATCTCTATCCAAAGCTGCCATAGAAAATGCTTTTCTCATAGAGGAAGAATTCCAAAATTTAAAACTTTCATTATCCACCCTGTTGCAATGTCTTAGTTTTTTTGCAGCAAAAGACGTAAAAAAATATCCACATTTGAAAGAACTTTGTGCAGATATTTTGATAGACAAAAACCTCGTCAAAAAAATAGAACAAGTCATCGATGATAGGTCAAAAGTAAGAGATAATGCCTCGCCAAAATTGCGGGAAATACGAATGTCTTTGCTCTCCGAACAAAGCCGTTTGCGAAAATCTTTAGATAGTATTTTGAAAAGTTTGAAAGGGCAAAATTTAGTGAATGATGATGTAAATTTGACTATTCGTGAGGGTAGAATGGTTATTCCATTGGCTGCTGAATACAAACGGAGAATCAAAGGTTTTGTTCACGATACTTCTGCATCTGGACAAACGGTTTACATAGAACCCGAAGAAGTTTTAAATATTAATAACGAGATTAGGGAGTTGGAATATGCAGAAAGACACGAAGTTATCCGCATTTTGATAGAACTTACTACCACCATTCGCCCACATATTCCTGCCCTCAAAAAAGGTTATTTGGTGCTTGGAATCATAGATTTTATTCGTGCAAAAGCACGTTTTGCCCTCAAAATCAATGCCATACAACCCGAATTAGTCAAGCAACCTTATATGGATTGGCGAAATGCTTACCATAGTTTGTTGTATTATAGCTTTTCAAAAATTGGCAAAACGGTTGTACCTTTGAGTATCAAATTGGACGAAAATAATCGTATTTTGTTGATTTCGGGACCTAATGCAGGCGGAAAATCTGTCTGTTTGAAAACCGTAGGTTTGACGCAATATATGTTGCAATGTGGCTTGTTAATTCCTGTCGAAGAAGGTTCGAAGGCTGGAATTTTTGACAAAATTTTTATAGACATTGGTGATGAACAATCCATAGAAAGTGATTTGAGTACCTACAGTTCTCACCTCAAAAATATGAAACATTTTTTGCAATTTGGCGACAAAAAAACCTTGTGTTTAATCGATGAATTTGGAACAGGAACAGACCCACAATTTGGCGGTGCTATTGCCGAAGCAGTTCTCGAAAAACTAAATTTGCAACAAATTTTTGGGGTAATTACTACCCACTTTACCAACTTAAAACTTTTTGCAGAAACTACCAAAGGCATAGAAAATGGGGCAATGCGTTTTGATACCAAAAATCTCGAACCTTTGTTTATGCTGGAAATTGGAAAACCTGGGAGTTCGTTTGCGTTGGAAATTGCCCAAAAAATTGGTTTATCGAAAGAACTTATCGGACTTGCCAAAGAGAGAATAGGCTCGGATAAAACCGATATGGAAAAACTTTTGCGGGATTTGGAAGTTGAAAAACGGTTTTTTAGGGAAAGAAATAAGGAAAATGAACTCGAAAAAGAAAGATTACAACGTCTAACGGCAGAGTACGAAAAATTGACGCATTTTATCAATAGCAACCGAAAACAATTACTCAACGAAGCAAAAGAAGAAGCCAAAAAAGTAGTTAAAGAGGCAAATCAAAAAATAGAGGCAGCCATTCGTGATATAAAAGAAAGTGCAGCCGACAAAGACCTTACGAAGTTAATTCGCAAAGATTTGGAGGATTTTAAGCAGGCTTTGAAACCCGAAATTGTGCCAATTTTGGAAGACAAAAACCGCAAAAACAAAGAGGAAGACGACGAAATTACGGTAATTGGTGGCGAAATTGGCGAAGGTGATTATGTGCAATTAGACGGTAGCAATACGGTTGGTCGTGTAATTTCTATCAATAAAAAAGATGTTTCTGTTGCCATTGGAGAACTAAAATCTAACATAAAACTTAACCGTTTGGTAAAAATTAGTCGCAAAGAATTTCGCCAAAAAGACATTGTTATTCAAAATCGTGGCTATGGTTTGGATATGGTGGAAAAACAAGCAAATTTTTCGTTTGACATAGATGTTCGAGGCAATAGGGTAGAGGAGGTTTTGCCAAAAATAGAGAATTTCATAGATAATGCCGTCATGTTGGGTTATAATCAAGTGCGAATTGTTCACGGAAAAGGTGATGGCATTTTGCGACAAGTGATTCGTGAAACTTTGCGAAAATATAAGCAAGTTCGCAGTACAGAAGACGAACACGCAGATAGGGGAGGGGCAGGAATTACGGTGGTGAATTTGGTGTAAATTATTGCTAAAATTATAAGAGTTAATTTTGTGGTAAAAAAAGTAGTGTTTGTAAAAAAAATGAAAAGATGACATCTTTTCATTTTTTTTACAAAAGGATATAGCACTTCCCTACAAATTTTAGAATAACCATAGTTTTTTGCAAAAAATATATTAAAAGTTTCTTTATATGTAAACTTTTAGTATATTTGTATGTGAATAAATCAAGTCATGGAAATAAACAAAATCTTATCTAACTTACCTTTTATTTTATGAAAATATATAAAACAAATGCAAAAGTTCGAAATCAGGCTTTTGAAAAAAGCCGTAAAGTTTTTAGAAAGTTTAGAAGTAGAGGCTAAATCTAAGTTGCTTATCAACATAGAAAAGGCACAAATCAGCCAAGACATCAAGTTATTCAAAAAATTACAAGATGACATTTGGGAATTTAGGGCAAGAGTTGGAAATAATCAATATCGTATGCTTGCTTTTTGGGACAAACGCAATAATCAAAATGTTTTGGTAATTTGCACGCATGGTTTTATTAAAAAAACATCAGAAGTTCCTAAGCAAGAAATAGAAACAGCTATTCAAATCAAAAGACTTTACTTAGAAACCTCTTAGACTTTGTGTTTTATGGAACAAGAAAAAATAGTACAAGAAGATTTACAAAGCTATTCCTTAGAGGAAACAAAGGAAATAGTTTTTGGGAAACGTGGCAATTTGGCACGTGAACTTTATGAAGCAGAACTGAATCTGGAACTTTTAGGCGAAAAAATACGCAGTTTGCGAAAACAGAAAAATCTAAGCCAAGCAGAATTTGGTAATTTGATAGGTGTGAAAAAATCACAGATTTCAAAAATAGAAAACGGTACACAAAATATTACTATTCAGACTTTACTGAAAGTTTTTGATGCTTTGCAAGCTAAAATTACGCTAAAAATAGAATTATTACCTTTATAATTTTATACCTATTGTGTTGCTTTTAGGAAAGGAAATTTAATAAGCTATAATAGATAATTAATTAACGTGAACTACGGATACCGTATATTCGCCTTTAGGCGGGGCTGCCTAAGCGAATGAAATATAAGGATAAAAATGAACTTGGTTATAAATTCACAAATTTTGAGAAATAATTACTATTTTTCTTTCAATTTACCAGACTCATTCGCCTAAAGGCGAATATACGGTATCCGTAGTTCACGTTATTAATCTTATTTCCTATCTATTACTACTCTATCACTTGTTTAATTTTTTCCAAAATTTGTTTATTCAAATTAGTTTTTAACATATCTTTATAAAAATCTTGGTATATCTCTTTAGAGAGTATTTTATCTGCATCATTGGAGGGATATTCTTTTTCTTTATATTTCAACAAAATAGCCTGTCCTTTCTCAAAACGATTGGTAAAACAATAGATAAACGCCAAACGAACTTCAAAACGTATATTATTCATCGATAATTTCAGACCTTCAGTAGTATTTTTTTCTGCCTCTGCCATTTTGTTATTCATAATTTGTGAATAAGACAAAAACCGCAACGCATCTGTATATTCTTGTAAAGCAGTTTTGGAGTTGCTGTCTTCGGCATATTGTTTTTTTCGTAATGCACACAAAGCTATTTGGGCAACTTCTGCCTTCACAAAATCTCCTAACTGTTCAGAATAGAAAAGTGCAATATTTTGTACTGCATTAGTGTAATCAAGACTTTCTCCTTCCAAAGTTTTATATATTTTCTTAGATTCTTCAAGATAGGCAATTCCTTTAGGATTTTTTTCTTCATAATAAGTCATACCCAAATACGATAAATCTGCAGCATACGTGGTCGTAGTAGTCATTTCTTTTTGTTGTTGCAGTTGGATAAGTTCTTCAAAAGTTTTGCGTGCAGCTATATAATCTTTTAGAATATTATATTGCAAATAGCCTAAATTTCTAATATATATTATATAATTAGGACTTTTACCATTGAGTTCCTTTTCTATATTTGCCGATTTTATATAAAAATTGGCAGCTTTTGTAGCACTTGTTGGGTGTGCATAGTATAAATGTGCAACCTCATTCAAATCGTATGCATACTCACTACTATTCTCGCCAAAAAGTTCTTTCTGTGCTTCGGCAGCTTTTTCCATAATTTTTATTTCGTCATCTATTTGTTGTAACTCTTTATAAGCTAAAGCCATATTTCGCAAATAGATACGGTAATCGGCAGTAACCTTTCGTGCAAGGAGTTCTTTTTCGGCAGCCTCTTTATAAAGTTCTAATGCCTCTTTATAATTTCCTTTGGTATATTGCATATTTGCTATTTCATTAATTTGCAATAAATAATCTCTATTGCCCGCATCTACATATTTTCGTTTCAATGCAATAGTTTGGTCGTAATATTTTTGCGAGGAATCTGTTTCGTTTAGCATTTGATAGGCATCTGCTATATTGCTCACAAAACTTGCATAATAGATATTTTTATGATTTCCTAATTCCATTACTGTTTTGGCTTCTCTAAAGTATTTAATAGCTTGGTCATATTTTTCTTGGCTATACTGTACCAAACCTACATTATTGAGAGCCATTGCATATTGTGGGTGTGATTCACCATGGGTATTTTTTTTGATGTCCATTGCTTTTTGATAATACAACAAGGCTTTGACATAATCCTCTTTTTTGTAGTACAAATTGCCCAAATCCTCTATAGTCTGCAAATAATCAGGGTGAGTTGGCGAATATTTTGTGTTACGAATCTCAAAAGCCTTCAAATATAATTTTTCGGCTTCGTCATATTTTTGTTTTTGCAATTCTATTTTAGCCATATTAGAGGTTATCATTGCATACATGGTTGTATTTTCTTTTTTGTTGTACACTTCTATTTCCAATGCCTCTTTCAATAATTCCAATGCTTTTTCGGTACTTCCTTGTTCCAAATAAATCATAGCAACGTCATTCAAAGACGAGCCGTATGTTCTACTTTTTTCACCCATCAAATCCTTACGAATACTCATTGCAAGCAAACTATGCACAAGTGCTTGTTTAAATTTTTGTTGTTTGGCATAAGTTAATCCAACATTATTACTTGCTTCGGCATAACTTTCTGTTCTTTCGCCAAGTTGTTTTTTTATTGTTGCCACCTCTTCGTAGAGTGTCAATGCTTTAGCATATTCCATGCGAGCATAATACGCATTGGCAATATCTGCAAGCATATTCGTATAAGTTTCTGTTTGTTTGTTTTCCTTTTGCAATACCTCAATAGTTTTGGCATACAAACTATCCGAATGTGCATACTTTCCACGCAATTCATAATAATCTGCTAATTTTACCAAATCTTGTGCATATTCTATTCCTTTTTTTCTACTTGTCTCCTCCAGATTATGTTGCAACATCTGCTCCAATTTATTTTCACGTCTTTCCATTTCCAACTTCGATAATTTTGCCAACTCGGCTTGACGTTCTGCATTATTTTTAGCCTCTTCCGAAATTGCCAATAAATTAGTAACTTTTACATTGGCTGCTTCCATTCCCAAAATTGCACTATCTGCTTTGGTCAAAGCCAACTTCGTTTTTTGCTGTGCCAACATTACCTGTCTTTCTCTTTTTTGTGCCAATAACATACTATTTTCGGCTAATACGGTCTGTTCCAAAGCAACTGCTGCATTGTGTTCTGCCTCTCGTTTTTGTTTATTTGCCTCCACAAACAACTGCCTTGCCTTTTCTTTTTCTTCTTTAGCCTGTTTTTCGTTGGTTTCTGCACGCAATTTTTCGATTTCTGCCTTTTGTTGTGATTGGAATGCAGTATAAGCAGTATATAAAGCCACTACAGCAATTACCCCGACAATAGCACCCAAAACTTTTTGTATTTTGCTGGCACGTTTTTGCAATCTTAGACTTTTTTGTGCTTCTTCGGCTGCTTTTTGGGCTTCTGTAGCTGCTCTTTCGGCTGCTATCAACGATTGTTGCATTGCGTCTGCCTTTTCCTGCTCCAATTTTAACTCTTTGGCTTGCCGTTGGTTTTCTAATGCTATTTTTTGTATTTCTACTTGCTTACTTACCTCAATAAACTCCTGCACCAAAGACGTAGCTTGTGGTTGTTTTTGGTGTGCAATAGCATCTTGCAACCACTCTTGAGCTTGGCTTAGTTGTGAGCCTTGCAACAACAAATCTGTAGTTCTATCTCTATCCTGCCAATCGGTAGCACGTTGCGAATATTTGGTATGAAACTGCACATGCTCCCTATCTGTATCTAAAGTAGTGAGTAATTCGTAAAAAGATTTTGTAAATTCTGTTTCATAAAAATTTATCCATTGCACTTCGTTTAGTTTGGGCAAGGTCTTAAATTTTGCCATCGATGCTGCATCTAATGGTTCTAATAATAAAGTTACAAACCGTTTATTTAGTCCCACCGCATAATTTACTTCATCTTCACAAAATGGAGAGGCAATAGATTTAGGGGAAATTAGGAACAAAAAATTGTCCGAATTTTCTATTCCTCGATAAATTTCTTTTTGAAAATTTGCACCTGTGGCAATACTTTCTTGGTCAAACCACGTAGTTTTGCCAATTAATTGCAATTCATTATTCAATTTTCTGGCAAAATCACCGTCATTACGCGAATAAGACACAAAAACTTCGCTACCCAACTGCCCTATTTTTGCAATACTTTCCTCTATAAAATCTTCGTGTATTTGGGTTGGTTTATGATTTACACGAGAATTTCCAGCCGACAAAAATGTTTGTGCATTCTGTAAGTTATAGCCTCGCAACAAAAAAGCACCTTTTTTATTGTTTTTTTGCCATTTCAAGGCTTGACACAAAAAAACTTTGTGCTGCATATAATAACTTGCATCTTCTCTAATTTCTCGCAACAAAGCATCAATATCTTCCTGAAAATCTGAATTTGCTTTTCTTGTTAAATGCTTATCTCGATTATCTACAAAATTTATATATTGTATGCCACGAATTTGGGGAGGTATTTCTGTGTTTTTTACCTCCTCTATATACAATGGAATAATTCGTTTGTTTAATTGCAAAGCATATTGCAATTCTTTCAAACACCATTCTGATTGCACAGATTCTTTGGAAATAAAAAAGATAAAATTATCGGCTTGTTCTATCCCTTGATTAATAGCAGTACCAAAATCTACACCACTTTGAATATCTTTATGATGCACCCAAGAGGTTATGCCATGTTTTTCGAGGGATTTTTTAATGGCATCTCTATATAAAGCATCTTGAGTATCATAAGAAATAAAAACTTCTGTCATTAAATTAGCTGCATTTTTTTTGCTTTCGCAAATAAATTCTGCGTGCAAATCCGACACTGCACAAGGTGCTTGAGATGGTGGTGGAAATTCTGTTAAAAGCCATTTTTCGGCTTCTAAGCGTTGTTTTCCAATGAGTAAATATTGTGTAGATTTTTGGTGTCTTTCCCAAAGCAAAGCATCATGTAAATACAAAGTATGTTGTTGCACATAAGATTTATGTTGCTCCAACAGATTCACTAAACCCAAAAATCCTTTTGCAAAATCGTCTAATTCTACTGCATTTTCCCACGATATTTCCCCTTGAGGCAATATTTCACGAAAAGGCAACCAATTTATTTTGCCTATTTGCGGGTGCATTTTCTCAAAATCAAAACCTTCTACTTGCAAAATTGGAATAATTTTTTTGCACCTACGCACTGCCAATTCTATTTCCAAACGACAATAAGGCGAGGCTATAGAATGTGGAGAAATGATAAAAATAAAAGTATGTGCTTTTTCTATGCCATCATCTATTTGATTTTGATAATCAACCCCTAATGGAATATCATTTTGGTCAAACCATACCGAATAACCATTAGCTAATAACCTATTATAAAGTTTTGTAGCAAAGGTTTTGGATTCTCGCCTACCGTAAGAGATAAAAACATCAGTAAAATTTTGCATAGAAAAACATAATATGGTATAAGAAATATTGCAATATAGAAAAAAACTTACATCAAAAAATAGAAACTGCGTTTTTTATTTATTTGAATAAAGACAAGCAAAATGTATCTGTAGAGACTTGCAAAAACAAAAAAAATTCGATAAATTGCATACAATTAGTAACAAAACTATTTTATGCGACAAAACAATACAAGTAAGTTTTGTCAAGTTTTTTAATCCAAATAACTTCTAAACAGTAATAAACAATGAAAGATGGTTCTTCAGATATTGTATTGAGTAATTTGGAAGATTTATGTAATTGGGCAAGATTAGCTTCTTTGTGGCCTATGGGTTTTGGTTTGGCTTGTTGTGCTATAGAGATGATGTCCACATTTGCCTCGCATTACGATTTGGATAGGCTTGGTATTTTCCCTCGCAATTCGCCTCGCCAAGCTGATGTCATGATTATTTCGGGAACAGTTACTTTCAAAATGGCAGACCGTATTTATACTTTATATCAACAAATGGCAGAGCCTCGTTATGTCATATCGATGGGTAGTTGTGCAAATTGTGGAGGTCCTTACTGGGAGCATGGCTATCATGTGGTAAAAGGAGTCGACAAAATTATCCCTGTAGATGTGTATGTAATGGGTTGCCCGCCACGTCCAGAAGCATTAATTGGAGGTTTTTTGAAATTACAAGACAAAATTCGCAACGAAAAACCACCAATTCCAAGCATGTTATCCAAACTTTTAGGCTAAAAATATACCCGCAAAATTTCTTGTCCCCAACAAAAAAATAGTTATTTCTTTTTTTAGCAAAGAAATAACTATTTTTTTACTTACTCATTCAAGATTACTTTACTACCAATCTTTGTCCAATACTCAATTTATCATTTCGCATGGCATTGAGTTCTCGTATTTTTTTTACACTTGTACCATACTTATTGGCAATTATCCAAAGAGATTCGCCATTTTTTACGGTATGTGTTGTGTTGCTGTGTGTAGGTATCAAATTAGCAGTTTGTTTTGTATTAAGCACTTTTTCTGTACGTTTTTTGCTATCTTTTTCTTTTTTGTTATTTTGTGCAATACTGTTGGTATCTGGGTGCATATTTATTTTGCTTTCGCCTTGAATATTCCCATCTCCGTGCAACATAGTAACTTTGGTTTCGTGTCCTAAAGGCTTGACTATCAAGTTTTTACCACTACGAATTTGATGACTTTTTAGCTTATTCCAAGCCATAATTTGTGCTACCGAAACACTATATTGACTTGCTATTTCAGACAGAGATTCGCCTTTAACTACCAAATGTTTTTTGGCTTTATTGTCCTCTTGCATTACTTTATTTTTACGTTCTTTGAGTTCTGTTTTTTTGTTTTTCACAGAATATTTGGCAAGATTATAACGAATTTCTGTTTTTGCTGATGCCAAAATATCCTCTTGATGTTCCCAAAAATAAAGACTTCTTTCGGCAGGAATTTTCAGTGCATAACTTTTATAATGTTTTGGAACAACTTTCTTTTTCAATTCGGGATTCAATTCCATTAAATCATCTAAACAAATATGCAATTTGTCTGCTAAACTTTTAAGATTTATAGCTTGATTTACTGTAATTACCTCATAATCAATCGGATATAAAGGTTGATTTTGAATAATATTATGTTCTTCGGCGTGTGTCATACTGTATGTAACTGCAATAAACATAGGTACATACGACCTTGTTTCGGCAGGCAAAAACCGATAAATATCCCAGAATTTCTGCTGTCCCCCGCCTGCTTTGCGAATAGCTCGTTGCACAGTACCTGGTCCACAATTATATCCTGCCAATGCCAATTCCCAATCATTTCCAAAAAACTCATACAACCAAGTCAAATATTTACAAGCTGCAATAGTTGATTTTTCGGGATTCATTCTTTCGTCTATGTATGCGTCTTGTTTGAGTCCCAAGTGTCTGCCTGTTGCAGGCATAAATTGCCAAAGTCCCATAGCACCTGCACGCGAAACTGCCACAGGTTTTAGGGCAGATTCTACAATAGAAAGGTATTTTAATTCATCAGGCATATTAAATTCTGCCAAATATTTTTCAAACATTGGAAAATATAGATTTTTACGTGCCAACATTGTTTGGGTGTATGTACGTCTGCGAATCGTAAAATAGTCTATAAAATTGCGAATATCTTTGTTAAATGTCATTGGAATAGTGCTATTCATTGCTGCGAGTCTTTCTGCAACAATTTCATCACTTACATAAGGGGCAAAATCGTAAGCAATATCGTGGTCTTGTAATAATAACGAGGAGGAGTCTGGTCTATAAAAAAAATCATCTTTGCTTAGTTCCTCTTGAGCTTCAGCAACTGCCATTTCTTCTAAGGCATTGAGTTGTAATGGGTGAATAAAATCGCAAAAATCTAAAAATAAATTTAGCCCTTGTTCATAATTTTGTTTAATGTGCAAAGAATCTAAGGAAGTTTTGGCTTGCAAATATGCCTCGTCTAAAGAAACATTTTTGTCTTGTGCCATTGCATTTGGCAAATTACTCACTACGAATAGCGAAAATGCCAATAGTTTTCTTTTTATTTGTAAACTACTCATAATCAACAAGTTAAGTCCTAATTATACACAATATGAGGTAATTGCAAGCAATGAAAAATCTCTTACAAACTCATTTCTATGGAAATGTATCTATTTATTTGCAAAGATACAAGTATTTTTGGCAATATAAAATCATTAATTTTCTATGATAAACTTTCGCAAGAAATCTATATAAAGAACTTCCATTTATTTTTAGTTTGTTGTTTTCAAAGAATAAACTAACTTTGCCAATTAACAATGTGAATGCCATTTTTAAACTTTCCAAGTCTTAAAGACTTGGAAAGTCTTGATTATCAATTTATTGAAAATCAATAAGTTAAATTTCATCTCTATACATATTTTGTAACATATATGTTATACACAAGCCTACTTAGAATAGACTATTTTGAATAGACTATTTTATTGGGGGCAATCATTTAAAAACAATTTTTATGAATATCCTTGACGTATTTTCGGCTACAACACCAATAGAAAAGCCTCTTAGCATAAAAGTAGCTATTAGCAACCGCCAACTTTTCCTAAATCACGTAGCACAAACTACCGATTTCCCTCTGTTATTAGAAATAGAATCTGCCGAAGGTTTGGTATTACGTGGCGTTGGAGGACAACAATATTATGATTTAATTTCGGGAATTGGGGTAAGTAATATTGGGCATCGCCACCCAAAAGTGATTAAAGCTATAAAAAAACAACTCAAAAAATATTTGCACCTCATGGTCTATGGTGAATTTGTGCAAGCACCTCAAACCAAGTTAGCAGAGGCATTAGTCGCAACTTTGCCATCGTCTTTGGATAACGTATATTTTGTCAATTCGGGAAGTGAGGCTGTAGAAGGTGCTTTAAAACTTGCCAAAAGATATACAGGTAGAACCGAACTTATTTCTTGTCTTGATGCCTATCACGGCTCTACACACGGAGCTTTGAGTGTCAGTGGTAGCGAAAAATTTAAAACTGCTTTTCGCCCTTTGTTGCCAGATGTTCGTCAAATTCGTTTTAACCAAACTGTTGATTTAGAACTAATTACAGAAAATACGGCAGCCGTTTTGCTCGAAACCATACAAGGCGAAGCTGGAGTTCGTGTACCAGATAGTGCTTATATGCAACGCTTGGCAGCAAGATGCAAAAAAGTTGGTGCATTATTGATTTTAGATGAAATTCAGGCAGGCTTTGGCAGAACAGGTACTTTTTGGGCTTTCGAACATTTTGGAATTATCCCTGATATTTTGGTTTGTGCAAAGGGAATGGGTGGTGGTATGCCTATTGGGGCATTTATTTCGTCCCAAGAAATTATGGCAAGCCTAAAAAATAATCCAATTTTGGGACATATTACAACTTTTGGCGGGCATCCTGTATCCTGTGCAGCATCCTTAGCAACCCTCAAAGTTATTCAAAAAGAAAAATTACATCTAAAAGCCGAAATGAAAGCCGAATTATTCAAAAAATGCCTCATACACCCAAAAATTAAAGAAATTAGGAACTGCGGATTGATGATGGCGGTAGAATTTGAATCTTACGAAGTGCTAAAATCTATTATTGACAAAGCTATTTCCTATGGCGTTTTAACAGATTGGTTTTTGTATTGTGATAATTCTATGCGAATTGCACCACCATTAAATATTAGTAAAAATCAAATTTATGATGTTTGCGGAATTTTGCTAAAGGCTATTAATGAAGCATAAATTAAGTGTAGGTTTTCGATTATTTGCTAAAAAATGTAAATAAATTAGTTAATTAAAAACTAACATAATGAAAAAATTTATAAATTTAATAACTTTATTACAAAATACAACTAAAAATTTTCACATTTATTTACTATTTTCGGTAGAGTAGATTAAACCAACTCTACCGAAAATGATAAAGAAACTAATATTGCTCATATAACAAAAATTATTTTGCTTTAATAATTAATAGAAGTTCTTTGAGATTATTAGTTTCATTTTCTAAAAATTGTATCTTTTCTTTTAGAAAACTTACCTCTTGTTGAGATTTGTCTAAGGCATGTGCAAGGTCTTTATCAGAATTATACATATTTATATTTTGACTATTATCTCCATTTATATCTCCATTAACTTCTTGTACTATTTTTTGGACATCAAAATCTAATAATTTAGGTAAACTTACCTCTAATACTTTTGCTATTTGCTCTAATCTGGAAATATTAACATCTGTAATATTCCTTTCTATATTTCCGTATGCTTTTGGAGTAATATTAAGCAATTCTGCCATCTTTTCCTGCGAAAGTCCTTTTAATAATCTAAAATGTTTAATTTTATTGCCTGTTGTCATTATATTAGGTAGTGAGAGTTACTAAAAATGAATTATTAATGCCTTGCCAAAGATAAGAGTTTTAGATAAATTCGTACAAATATTTTTCACTTATTTTAATAAAAAACTCATTTATGGAATGGATTATAATAATCTCTATTTTAATAGTTGTTATATTTTTACTTAATCAAAGTATAAAACAGGCAGAAATAGCAGAAAAAGAAAAAATAAAGCAAAACAATGCATTATTAGCAGAAATTAAACGCAAGGAAGAAGCTGAAAAACAAAGACTTGCTGAAATCCAACGCAAAAAAGAATTAGAGGAAAGGGAAAAACTTGCAGAACTTAAACGTAAAGAAGAAGCTGAAAAACAAAGACTTGCTGAAATTCAACGCAAAAAAGAATTGGAGGAAAGAGAAAAACTTGCAGAACTTAAACGTAGAGAAGAAGCTGAAAAACAAAGACTTGCTGAAATCCAACGCAAAAAAGAATTAGAAGAAAAAGAAAGATTAGCTGAAATTAAACGTAAGGAAGAAGCCGAAAAGCAAAGACTTGCAGAAATTCAACATAAAAAAGAATTAGAAGAAAAGGAAAAATTAGCAGAACTTAAACGCAAGGAAGAAGCTGAAAAACAAGCAAAACAAAGATTAGCACAATTTACAATTTGTGAAAAAGACACAAGTTACTCTCAAAGAATCTTACAAGTTTTTGAAAATAAAAAGGAAAATTTTTCTTTTTTGGATATACAATCTTTTGGTGCAAAACAAAGAGAAGGTGTTCATGACTCTTTAGAATTTGGTGTTGCTCTACTAACTACCGAAGAACAACTTTTACAATATATGTTTGCCTACGGTAAAATGCACAATGCTAAATTAACACAGGCATTTAGTACAATTTTAAATGAGGAGTTTCATAATCAAAATATCGAAATTATTGATTATGGTTGTGGGCAGGGTATAGGTTCTGTTGTTTTCATTGATTGTTTAAAAGAGTATGCAAAAAGAACAAATACTAATTTTTTGATTCAATCTGTTAAGTTAATAGAACCGTCTTTCTTAGCTTTACAACGTGCAGCTTTACATACAAAATTAGCTTTGGAGAGTGCAAAACAACCTATAAAAATACAGTGTATTAATAAAACATTAGAAAATTTAGAGAAAATAGACCTTGAATTATCCGAAAAAGTTACTGTAAGATTCCATATTTTCTCAAATATCTTAGATATTGAAAACAGTTTTGCTATTTCACGTTTAGCTAACTTAATTAAAGACAACTTAATTGAAGTAGATTATTTTGTGTGTGTTAGTCCCTATATCAATGATTCTCGTATGGGGCAATTAGATGAGTTTATGAATTATTTTCGTATTTATAATACTTTTACGCTAATTTCAAAACGTGATACAGATATTCCTAATCCATCTATATATTCAGACAAAGATTGGAAGAGGTATGAAATTGTCTTTAAAGTAAATTATGGTATAGAACAATTCATGTTCTAAAATTTATATTGTTTCTAAATAAAAAACAAATGGATATATTTAATCCTTCTACACCTACATTGCCCTTTGCTTTCCCTCTGAAAGAAGGTTATTCTGCGAAATGGCAATCAGATTTACATTTGTGGTTACTTCAAATCCCAAATGGGGAATTATTGTATGCAGAAAATTTTTTTGACGAGAAAATTTGTAAACGAAGCATAGAATATTTTTTAGAAAATGACACTTTCCCACAACAGAAAATTGATTGGCGAAGTATAGATGAAGAACAATTTTCAAAAATAAAGTGGAAAAATATTTTATGGCAACATGACCAAATTAAAATGTTTGGTAAACAAGTTTTTTTACCTCGCTATTCTGCTTGGTACGGAGATAGTGATAAACCTTACACATACTCTGGGCTTACTTTACAACCCAAACCTTGGAATAAGGGATTATTGTATATTAAAAATACTATTGAAAAAATTGCTGAAGTGCAATTTAACAGTGTGTTAATGAATTGGTATAGAGATGGGGAAGACTATATAAATTGGCACACAGATGCAGAAAAAGAATTAGGTAAAAACCCTATTATTGGTTCAGTCAATTTTGGTACTACTCGCCGTTTTCAGTTACGAAGAATGGATAATAATAAAGAAAAAATAGAAATTCCATTAAAAAATGGCACTTTTTTGTTGATGAGAGATGAAACACAACATTTTTGGCAACATGCTGTACCTAAAGAAACAAAAATTAAAGATGCTAGATTTAATTTAACATTTAGGATAATCAAATATTAAATGTCCTATTTTTTGTAGAGTTAGCAAATAGCCTACTCTACACAAAAAAAGTCCGTAACCTAAAAAATTACGGACTTTTTTGTACCAAGCAATTTCAAATTTTAGAAGCAATATTTACCTTCTTCAATCATCATATCTGCTACTGCTCTACGCAATTCTTTGGTATTGATAGGAGCTAATTTTGTATATCTTTTCAAACCCATCAACATTACTCTTTGTTCGTCGCCACTTGTAAATGCCAAAATAGCCTCTTTTCCTGCTGCTTCTGTTTTTGATACAGCTTCATAAGCATACAATTTAGACATATTTATTTGTGCTTCGCAAGCCTTTTCGCCACGTACAGACACTAATTTTTCGGTACGCAAAACCGTAGATTCCAATGCGTATGTTTCGATAATCATATCTGCAATGTGCATCATCACTTCTTGCTCCTCATTCAATTTTTCGGCTAATGCTTGTACTGCTTTGCCTGCCACCATCAAAATAGCTTTTTTCATATTTTTGATAGCTATTTTTTCTTCAGCAAACAATACCGAAGTATCTACAGACTCAAACGAAGGTACAGAAGTCAATTCTTTTGCCACTGCCATCGCAGGCGAAATAATATCTAATTCTCCTTTCATAGCACGTTTGATGATAGTACCTACTAATAACATACGGTTAATTTCGTTTGTACCTTCATAAATACGTGAAATACGGGCATCTCTGTAGGCTCTTGCCATTGGTGCTTCTTCCGAAAATCCCATACCACCATAAATTTGCACCCCTTCATCTACCACAAAATCCAAAGTTTCTGAACCATGTACTTTTGCAATAGCACACTCAATCGCAAATTGTTCTACCCCTTTCAATTTTGATTCTGAATCGTCCAAACCAGATTTTTCCAACATCATAATATTATCCTCAATATTCTGTCCTGCACGATAACACAAAGATTCTGTAGCATAAATTTTTGCTGCCATGGTGCCTAATTTATGTTTAATAGCACCAAAATTAGCAATCACAGTGTTAAATTGTTTTCTTTCTTTAGCATAATTAACTGCCAAACTTGTAACTGTTTTTACACCACCTAATACTCCAGCACCTAATTTAATACGACCAATGTTTAATACATTCACCGCAATTTTAAAACCATTGCCTCTTGTAGAAAGCATATTTTCGACAGGAACTTTGCAATCGTTAAAGAAAACTTGACGAGTAGAAGAGCCTTTGATACCAAGTTTTTTCTCCTCATCATTCATTGTAATTCCGCCAAAAGATTTTTCTACTAAAAAAGCCGTTAAATTTTTGTCATCTCCTATTTTTGCAAAAACAATGAATAAATCTGCAAAACCTGCATTAGTTATCCACATTTTTTGTCCTGTAATCAAATAATATTTGCCATCTTCGCTTAAAACTGCTTTTGTTTTGCCCGAATTTGCATCAGAACCTGCATCTGGCTCTGTCAAACAATAACAGGCTTTCCATTCACCCGTTGCTAATTTTGCCAAATATTTGTCCTTTTGTTCTTTGTTGCCATACAACATCACAGGTAACGTACCAATGCCTGTATGTGCACCATAACTTGTAGAAAAAGAGCCACCCGAACCAACAACATCTGCTATCAAAAGCGAAGCATTAAAACTCATGCCCAAACCGCCATACTCTTGTGGAACTGTAATTCCTAACAAACCTAAATCACCAGCTTTGGTCATTAATTTGCTCATGAAATTATCTTCCATTTTGTCCATTTTCTCTACATTTGGCTCTACTTCTTTGTCTAAGAAATCTTGACAAGCCTGTGCCATCATGCGTTGCTCCTCATTGAAATCTTCTGGAATGAAAATTTCATGTGCTTGTGTTTCGCGGATTAAAAATTCTCCGCCTTTAATTGTGTGTTTTTCATTAACTGCTAACATAGCTGTAGGTGTTTATATATGAAGGTGTATTGTATTGCGTTTTTAAATTACTATGCAAACATAGTAATTTTTATTATGCTTGCATAGTATTTTTGAAAATATTTTCGAAAATATTTTCAAAAAAAAGTTAAAAAAAATAGAAAGAGAAAAATAATTTGTAACTACTTGATTATCAATATTTTTTGTTTTCTACTATTTTAAATAATTGTCAATAATTTTGGGTAATTTTGTAAAAGTTAGTAACAAAAAGATTTTGTTTCTGTTTCTATTTGGCAAATTTTCGCTAACAATTTGATTTTTAGGTAAAAACTTGTATTCTTGTTCAAAAAACAATGTGCCATGCCCAAAATTTTATTTGTTGCCTTACACCGTCCTAACCGTTCTCCTTCGCAACGATTTCGTTACGAGCAATACATAGATTATCTGCGTGCTAATAATTTTGTTTGTGATTTTTCGTATGTACTTGATGCGGAAGACGATAAAAAATTTTATAGCAAAGGCAACTATTTTTCCAAATTCAAAATCTTAGTCAAAAGTCTTTTGATTCGTTTTCGTGATATTAGTAAAGCAGATGACTATGCCATTATTTTTGTGCAACGCGAGGCTTTAATGCTTGGCACTGCGTTTTTTGAAAAAATGTATGCCAAAAGTAAGGCAAAATTAGTATTTGATTTTGATGATTCTATTTGGTTGCAAACGGTATCGGCTGCCAACAAAGCTCTTGGTTTTTTGAAAAATGCGGACAAAACCAAAGAAATTATTGCAGTTTCGAGTATGGTTTTTGCGGGCAATGCTTATTTGGCAAACTATGCTTTACAATTCAACAAAAATGTAAAAATAGTACCTACTACAGTAGATACCGCAAAATTTGCACCTTTTACTACTAAAAAAACTACTAAAACAACAAACAATAACAAAAGCATAGAAATTGGTTGGACAGGTAGTTTTAGCACTATAGAACATTTGCGTTTTGGCTTGCCTTTTCTCTACAAAATCAAAGAAAAATATGGCGAAAAAGTTAGTTTTAAAGTAATAGGAGATGCTAATTTTTATGATGAAATTTTGGAAGTGCAAGGAATAGCTTGGAATAGTGCAACAGAAGTAGAAGATTTACAATCTATAGATATTGGCATTATGCCACTACCTGATGATGCGTGGACGCGAGGAAAATGTGGTTTTAAAGGGCTTACCTATATGAGTTTAGCAATTCCTGCAATTATGTCGGCGGTTGGTGTCAATACAGAAATTATAGAAGATGGCAAAAATGGTTTTTTGGCAAGTACCGATAACGAATGGATAGAAAAACTTTCAATTTTGATAGATAACCAATTACTAAGACAGACTATGGGTATGGCAGGACGGCAAACCGTTTTACAACGCTATTCCATCGAGGCACAAAAAAATAACTATCTAAAATTTTTTAGAGAAATCCTTGAAGATTGAGAACATTTTTGATTTTGATAAAAACTTTTCAAATTTGTTTATATTGTAAGGTACATAGTAACCGTATATTTCTTTAGGCGAAAGAGAATATAATGTAAAGACAAATATACGGTTACTAAACAAATTAGATACTATAAAAAACAGCTATAGCAGAAAAAAGCCTATACTTTTGTATAGGCTTTTTTGTATTGAGCGAAAGACGAGACTCGAACCCGCGACCCTCACCTTGGCAAGGTGATGCTCTACCAACTGAGCTACTTTCGCAATAAATTGTATCGAAGGCGGGACTTGAACCCGCACAGCATTGCTGCCACAGGATTTTAAGTCCTGCGTGTCTACCATTCCACCACTCCGATAAAAGTAAAACAGAATAAAAATTGAGCGAAAGACGAGACTCGAACCCGCGACCCTCACCTTGGCAAGGTGATGCTCTACCAACTGAGCTACTTTCGCAATTTGGTAATTTTTATGCTTTTTATTTTGTTTTACTTTTTGTCTATCTGCGTTTCAAATTGACGTTGCAAAGGTGCAGACTTTTTTTTATATTTCCAAATGTTTTTGAAAAAAAATACAAAAAAATATCAATTTTATTTCCAAATTGCGTAATAAATAACGTCTAAAATCTAAATTTTGGCGTTAAATACTTGATTATCAAGCAATAAACTTTAAATGATAAAAGATGAAATTAGATATATTGGTATTTGCAGCACACCCTGATGATGCGGAGTTAAGTTGTGGAGGTACTATTTTGGCACATCTTGCACAGGGCAAAAAAGTAGGTATTGTAGATTACACGCAAGGCGAATTAGGCTCTAATGGTACTATAAAAACTCGTTATGCAGAATCCGACAAAGCCTCCAAAATATTGGGGCTTACGGTGAGAGAAAACCTAAAATTTAGAGATGGTTTTTTCCAAAATGACGAAGAACACCAATTGGCTACGATTCGTATGATTCGTAAATATCAACCCGAAATTATTTTGGCAAATGCTATTACAGATAGACACCCCGACCACGCAAAAGCTGCTAATTTGACAAAAACGGCTTGTTTTTTGGCTGGGCTTCGCAAAATAGAAACTTTTGACGAGAATGGTAATGTACAAACTGCATGGAATACCAAACAATTATTTCATTATATTCAATCTGATTATATTCAGCCTGATTTTGTAGTAGATATTTCAGACTATTGGGAAAGAAAATTAGAGGCTATTTTTGCCTATCAAACGCAATTTTATAATCCAAATGCAAAAGATTCTGTCCAAACTTTTATTGCAAGCCCAGAATTTATCAAAATGCTTGAAGGACGTGCTGCAGATTGGGGGCAGTCTATTCGCAAAAAATATGCAGAAGGATTTACCAAAATTAGGCAACTTGGCGTAGAAAGTTTATTTGATATAAAGTAATTTTGTATTTGTAAGTTTTACTTTTAGCTAATATTCCAAATTTCCCATGCTTTTTCGGCTTGTAGATGCAACATTTCCAAGCCATTTTGTGTTTTTGCAGCTTGTAAACTTGATTTTTGCAACAATAAAGTGTCTAATGGATTGTAAACCAAATCAAAAACCAAATGGTTTTGGGTTAATAAATGATAAGGAATTTGGGGACTTGTGTCTATATTTGGATACATTCCCAAAGGGCTTGTATGAATAAGTAATTGGTGATTTGGCAAATAATTTGCAATTTGGTGGTATGGAATTGTATTGGCAGTATTTTTTTGAGATACCACTGTATAAGCAATTTCCAAATCTTCCAAAGCTACTTTTACTGCTTGTGCAGCACCGCCATTGCCCAAAATTAAGGCATTTTTTACCAACTTATTGGCTTGGTGCAAAGAAATAAAATTTTGCAAAGATTTTTTAAAGCCGTAATAATCAGAATTATAGCCTTTTAGTTTGTTGTTTGGCAGAAATTTTATGACGTTTACTGCACCTATTCTTGTTGCTACGGGGTCTAATTCATCTAAATATTGGATAATACTTTGTTTGTAAGGAATTGTAACATTTAAGCCCGCCAAATTGTGATGTTTTGCAATAAGTGTCGGAAAATCTGTAATACTTTCCAATTCAAATAATTCATAACTTGCATTGGCTATATTTTCTTTCGCAAATTTTTCGCTAAAGTATTTTTTTGAGAAAGAATGACTCAATTTATTGCCAATTAATCCATAGATACGCATAGAAAATAGTTTTTGGTGGTTAATTATCTAAATATTTGGCTAATAATATTTTGGGATTATACAAACTTTCCAAGTCTTAAAGACTTGGAAAGTATAGTGTTTTTTATTGTAATAATTACTAATTTAAACTCTATTTTACTAAAGTATCTTCTCTATTCGAACCGTATGATAACAAAGTAATAGGAATTTCTAAACTTTGCTCAATAAATGCTATATAATCTTTGAGTTCTTGAGGCAAAGTTTCAAAAGATTTTAGTTGCACCAAATCACAATTCCAACCTTTAAAAGTTTTGTAAATAGGAATAATTGTTGCCTCATTGATTTCAAATGGCATTTGGTCTGTAATACTTCCGTCAGGCATTTGGTAATGGGTGCAAATTTTTATTTCTTCAAAGGTATTTAATACGTCTGCTTTCAACAAAAATAACTGTGTTACCCCATTCAACATACTTGCATAGCGTAAAGCAGGTAAATCTAACCAGCCACAACGTCTTGCTCTGCCTGTAGTTGCCCCAAATTCGT
>JBIKRY010000028.1:0-23936 GCA_044348925.1 Bernardetiaceae bacterium | reverse complement strand
TAGATACTTATTTTTTTAGCCAATTATTTGAACAAGTAAGCTATGTAGAACAACAAACAGACTTGGCTACTATTGCAAAACATAATTTTGAGCAGTTAGGGGCAAAAAATATTGCTTGTTATGCACAAAATAGCATAGATTTTTTGCAAAATATGTCTGATTGTGTTGATGCAATCTATTTAGACCCTGCAAGACGAGATAAAAATAAAAACAAAGTAGTATCTCTTGCCGATTGTGAGCCTGATATGTTGCAAATACTGCCCTTACTATTTGCAAAAACTACTACAATTTTGTTGAAAACTTCCCCAATGTTGGATATTAAACAAACTATTACACAACTTGCTTGTGTGAGTAAAGTGATTGTAATAGCCATAGAAAATGAATGTAAAGAAGTGTTGTATGTATTAGAAAAAAATACGGAAAATAGGCAAAATTCCTCAAATTTGGCAAATTATCCACTTACCATGCCCATTTTTGAAACTTATAACATCGCCGAAAATAAGCCAATACAGGAATTTTCTTTTGATGCAAATCTCGAAAATACTACACAAGTTAGTTATTCAAAGCCTTTGCAATACATTTATGAGCCAAATGTAGCAATTTTGAAAAGTGGTGCTTTCAAAAGTATTGCTACTGCTTTTGATTTACAAAAATTACACGCCAATACACACCTCTATACCTCGACAAAACAAATACCTAATTTTGTTGGTAGAAGTTTTGAGATTTTGGCTATTTGCAAAGTAGATAAAAAACAAATTGCACAAGAACTAAGCAAATATTTGCCTAATACTCAAGCAAGTTTACAAGCAAATATTACTACCCGAAACTTTCCATTAACTGTTGAGGAATTTCGCAAAAAAACAGGCATCAAAGATGGTGGAAACTTGTATATTTTTGCAGTAACAGACATAGAAAATAATAAAATTGTGTTGATTAGCAAAAAAATATCCACTAATTTTTTAAAGTAAAATTAGTAAAAATCAACATTTATCATTTTTTTGTCTATCTTTGCAAAAAATATATATGCCAATCTTAGCAACAATTTCAAGCAACGCAAGTATGGAAACCAAATCCCCAAACACTACGAAAATAGTGCAAAAAGATATTCGTAAAATGACTGAAGCCGAAATCAAACTTGCCTTAGTGGAAAGTGGTGAAAAACCTTTTCGTGCCAAACAAATTTATGAATGGTTGTGGCAAAAATCTGCCATGCGTTTTGACGAAATGACCAATCTTAGCAAAGACCTCCGTAATTGGTTGGCAGAAAATTTTGTTTTACGTCCTATTACCATTGCTGAACAACAAAAAAGTAAAGATGGCACTTTCAAAATAGCTTTTCGTTTGCATGATAATCATTTGGTAGAAGGAGTTTTGATTCCCACAGAAGATAGAATGACTGCTTGTATTTCTTCGCAAGTGGGTTGTTCTTTGACTTGCAAATTCTGTGCTACAGGTTATATGGATAGGATTCGTAATCTGGACGCAGGCGAAATTTATGACCAAGTAGTGCTTATCAATCGAATAGCACAAGAACATTATCAAATGAATCTTAGCAATATTGTATATATGGGTATGGGAGAACCTATGCTAAATTATGCAAATGTATTGCAATCTGTAGAACATTTGACCAGCGAATCGGGACTGAATATGTCCCCAAAACGTATTACAGTTTCTACGGCAGGAGTAGCCAAAATGATACGAAAATTAGGAGATGATAATGTAAAATTTAATTTGGCTTTGTCTTTACACGCAGCAAATGATGTAAAACGCAACCAAATTATGCCTATCAATGAGAGTAATAGCTTAGAGGCATTGCGAGATTCGTTGAAATATTATTTCCAAAAAACCAAAAATATAGTAACTTACGAATATATTATCTTTGCAAATTTTAATGATACGGTACAAGATGCAGACGAATTGTATCAATTTTCCAAGCATCTGCCTGCAAAAATCAATGTGATAGAATATAATCCGATTGCCGAAGCAAGTTATACAAATACAGACGAAAAAACAATGGATAAATTTTGTAACTATTTGGAACGAAAAGGGGTAAATATTCATGTGCGAAGAAGTCGAGGCAAAGACATCGATGCTGCTTGTGGTCAATTAGCCATTAAAGACCGCAAATAATTTTATTTGTTTGTCAGTGTTAATTTTAGGATAGCAAAATTTGCAAAATTGTACTAAAAAATAAGGAAACAAGTGTATATAGAAGAACAAAATTTTGAGAAAATAGATTTTACAACCCTGAAAAAAATAGGATTAGGCAAGCAAAGTTTTCTCTTGCAGGAATAGTAGGGCTTTTAGAAAAATATGATATTTATATAGCTTAGTTATTTGCAGAAAACTTAAATTTTAAATTAGGTTTTAAAAATTTAAAATAACTTTGTAATGTTTTTTTAAAATTTTGGTGCAGAAAACCTAAATTTGAAATGACTAAATTTGGAAATACAAAAATATGTAGCAAAATTGCAAAATAATTCAAAATAATGAAAAGACTCCTTACTTATACCTTATTATTTGCCATACTATCACAACCATTTAGTAGGCTTGGTATTGTATTGAGTTTTAAAATTCGCCAAGCAGAAATAGCAGCAAAACTCTGCGAAAACCTAAACAAACCCGAATTAGATTGTCAAGGAACTTGTTATCTCAAAAAACAACTCAAAGAACTCGAGGAACAAGAAAAGCAATTACCCCAGAATCTTAAAGATAAAGAAGTTGTGTTGTATTGCAATAATTTCTTTCCTACTTTTCAATTTTCAACTTTTATAGAAACTATTTTTGTAGAAAAGAACTACAATAGTTTTTATTTAACCATGAAACCTGCAAGTTTCCACAGTGATATTTTCCACCCACCAAGTGCCTAATTTTTATATTATACATGTAGCTTACAATGTAGCATAGACTTTAGTCTGTGCCTAAATTTCATGCACAGACTAAAGTCTATGCTACAGGTTTTTATTGCCAATTTTTTAATCTAAAATTTTAAGTCAAAATATCATGAATTTCAAAAATATATTTTCGTCTTTGTTGCTTTCTGCAACAAGCCTTTTTGTTGTGTCCTGCGAAAAAGCAGCAGAACCAGAATTTGCAACTACCGATAAAGGTGCAATCAATATCGAATTTGATAATGTAGTAGGCACTGCCAATATGCAACTCAACGGTTCACAAACTTACACCAATGCACTTGGCGAACAGTTTAACATTACTCTTTTCAATTATTATATTTCAAATATCAAGTTGAAAAATGAAAATGGAACTGTATTTACTGTGCCACAAGATAAATCTTATTTCTTGGTGCAAGAAAGCAAAACCGAAACACAAACTATTAAAATTGCAGATGTTCCCGCAGGAAATTATACCGAAATGAGTTTTACTATTGGGGTAGATAGTTTACGCAATACTATGGATATTGCCAAACGTACAGGGGTGCTTGACCCTGCAAACAATACAGGAGAAAATTCGATGTATTGGTCGTGGAATAGTGGTTATATTTTCTTGAAAATGGAAGGTTTGTCGCCACTTGCACCCGCAGATGGAGCAGGCAATAAGAAATTTCGTTATCATATTGGAGGTTTTGGCGGTTATAGTTCAAAAACTATCAATAACATCAAAACTATTACTTGCAAGTTTGGAACTTCAAAAGCAACAGTTCGCAAAGATTTAACCCCAGCAGTTCACACTTTGGTTGATGCTTTAAAATTGTTTAATGGTACAACAAATTTGAGCATCAAAGATAATTCTACGGTGATGTTTGCTCCATTTTCGGTAAATATTTCTGCAAATTATGCAAATATGTTTTCTGTTCATCACATTCATAATGACAAATAATCATGGAACAAGAGCCTATTTTTAGCGACAAATTTGCAAATACATATTTGCGAATGTATAGAAAAACAGGCAACTATATAAAATTTATTTTTGTATATGGTATGCTTGCCTTGATAACGTATTTGTTATGTATATGAAGGAATAAGTTATCAAACAGTCCTAACAACTTTAATCTATTATACAAATGAAAACCTTGTTTAGTAGTATAGAATTAGCAAAGGAATTACAAGGAACAGGTGTTATTTTGGCAAAACAACCCATAAAAGACAGTATTCCTTATTGGTATATTAGCTTATTTGTGGCAAGAATATTTGCTGTTTTTGTAGGTTTAGCTTATTTAATAGAAGCAAATCTGTAATTTCTGTTAGTTATTAGGTGGCTCAAAGCCACCTAATAACTAAACTTAATAATTTTAATTTTAAAAATTTTACAATGAACTCTAAGATATATCTATATATTATTTGTCTTTTATTTGCGTGCCAAATCTCGGCTGCACAAAGCCTTATCAAAGGAAAAATTTTTGATAAACAAACTCAAGAACCCTTAATCGGTGCTACTATTTCGGCTGCAAATGATGCTAAAATTGGTACAGTTACAGACATACATGGTAGTTTTGCTTTGCAAAGTGACGAAAAGATTACAGAAGTTGCGGTTTCATACATTGGTTATGAAACGCAAAATTTTGTAGTAACAGAAGGGCAAAATTTGGTAATTGCCCTCAAAGCATCAGAAGCAAACTTGCAAACTGTTGTCGTAACCGCAAATCGTGAGGCAACTTTAAGAACAGAAGCCCCCGTTGCTATTAGCAAACTTTCACCTGTACTTATCAATGACACAAAAGCAACTTTGGTAACAGAATTGATAAACAAAGTACCAGGCGTTGTGATGTTGAATTACAATAATGAGCAACACGGTATGTCTATCAGACAACCAATGGGAACAAATGCCTACTTTTTGTACATGGAAGATGGTGTTCCTATTCGTCCAATGGGAGTTTTCAATCATAATGCTTTGATAGAAATGAATGTTTTTGCTATTTCTAACATAGAGGTTGTCAAAGGTCCCGCATCATCTTTGTATGGACCCGAAGCTGTGGGAGGTGCAATCAATTTCATTTCGCAACGCCCAACAGCAGTACCAACCGTAAAAATTGGTGTGCAAGCTGACCAATTTGGTTATAAAAGAGTGCAATATGGGGCAGGTGCTATGCTTACAAAAAACTTGGGGGTTTATGTAGGTGGTTTTGTGGCAAATCAGCAAAATTCGTGGATGGCAAGTTCCGATTATGATAAAAATTCTATCAATGCCCGTTTAGATTATAGTTTGGGCAAGAGAACTAAACTTACTTTTGCTACTTCTTACAACAACTATTATTCTCAAACTTCGGGGAGTGTAGATAGTATTGCATTTTATAACCGCCAATACCTAAGTACAACTGGTTTTACCTACCGAAAAGTTTATTCTTTGAGAAATAGACTAACCGCAGAACATAAATGGAATGAAAATAACGAAACTTTTATAACTTTCTTTCATCGTGAAAATGCAATAGGACAAAATCCTTCGTATGGTATTCGTTGGACATCAGGGGCTGCCACCGCAAGAGGAGAAATAAACTCCAATGATTTTACAAGCAGAGGTTTTATTGCACAACACAGCAAAAAATTTGACTTTTTAAATGCAAAATTATTAGCAGGGGCAAGTGTAGATTATTCGCCAACAACCTATTGGTCATATCAAATTGATTTGGCTGCACAACTACGTGCCGACAAAAAATCAGTAGAAAAATATACCATTACCAAAGAAAGACCAGATATTAAATTAGGAGATTACAACGCTAACTTAATCAATTCGGCTTTTTATACGCAATTTGAGTTTAATCCTATTCAACCTTTGCGTTTAACTTTTGGTTTGCGATACGACCAAATGGCATTTGATTATACCAATAATCTCGATATTGTAAACGGAAAAGCTGCATCAGGTAATAAATCTTACCAACAATTTACGCCAAAAATTGGTGCTACTTACGATTTAGGCAAAGGTAGAGGTTTGTATGCAAATTATAGTCAAGGTTTTTCGCCACCAAGTTTAACCGCAGTTTTTAGGGCAAGACCTAAGAAAACACCAACAGAGCCGACTACTTTCTATGATAATTTAGAACCTGCACAATTTGAGAACTTTGAAATTGGAGGCTGGGCATCTTTGTTCAATAACAAAGTTTATGTTGATGTTTCTCTCTATCAAATGAACGGAAGCAACGAATTACTCAATATTCGCCAACCTGACAACAGTTTTGATTATCAAAGTGCGGGCAAAACCTTGCATAGAGGTATTGAATATGGTTTGACTTACAAGCCGAATGCAGAATGGTTTTTTCGTTTTGGTGGTACAAATGCTATTCACCAATTTGTAGAATTTGCCTTAAGCACCAAAGCCACAGATTTGGTAAAAAATGTAAATGGTTTTGATATGCCACAGTCGCCAACTTGGATAGCCAATACAGAAGTAATGTATAAGCCAAAATATTTAAAAGGTTTTCGTTTGGGTATTGAATATCAACGAGTTAGTTCTTGGTTTCAAAACCAAATCAATACTGTTTCTTATAATGACAAAGGATTTTTGGGCTTAGAAGGTATGAGTTTCTTAAACTTAAGAACAGGTTTTGCGTGGAAAGGTGCAGAAATTTTTATGAATGTGATGAATTTAACAGACGAATTGTACGCAAATGCAGCAAGTCGTGGTAACAATACAACTGACCGTACAACTTTTACTGCAGCAGCCCCTCGTACTTTTGTGTTGGGTATTCAGTATAGTTTTGTGGGTAAAAAATAATTTTTAATGTTTTTTTATACGTTGGCAATGGCTTAGGCAGCCCCGTCAAGACCTTGACAATCGTACCTAACAGTTGCGTTTTTTATACGATTGTCAAGGTCTTGACGGGGCTGCCTAAGCCATTGCCAACGTACCTAAATATTCACAATCTAAAAAAACTTATGAAAAGAAATCTTTATAAAATTCATCGCACTTTGGGTATTTTGGCTTTAATTCCTGTCTTGGTTTGGACTGCAAGCGGATTTATGCACCCATTTATGACTTGGTTTAAGCCAAAACAACCGCAAACAGTTACAATTCCGCAAGCTGTTAAGTTTGAAACTGTCAAAATTGGTATTGATAGTATCTTGAAAATCAACAATATAGCTACCATTAAGCAAGTTCGTTTCATTCAAGCTAATGAAAAAACGTATTATCAAGTCAAATTGCCAAAACAACAAGAATTGCTATATTTTGATGTAAGCAATGGCGAAAAATGGCAAAACGGAGATAAATTATACGCCGAACAGTTGGCACGTTATTTTATTGACGAACAAAAAAATGCAGTGGCAAGCAATACTATTGTTACAGAATTTTCAAAAAATTATAAATCTGTTTATAAACTTTTGCCTGTTTATGAAGTCAAATTTCAACGTGATGACAATGTAAGAGTGTATGTAGAAACGGAATTAAGCCGAATTGGAACTGTAATTGACGACAGACGAGAAACTTTTACGTGGATTTTCAATAACTTACATAATTGGGAATTTATCAATTTTAACGAAACTTTTAGAGTGTCGTTTTTGATGTTGGTAATGACCATTTGCTTTTGCAGTGCTTTGTCGGGCTTGTTTGTGTATGGAATTTTCTACAAAAAATTTCACCCAAACGCAGTAACACATCGCAAATTTCATAGAAATTTAGGAATTACGGTTTCTGTTGCTATGCTTGGTTTTTCGTTTAGTGGTGCATTTCACGCCTTTCAAAAACTTACGCCAGACGACAGGTTTAAATATATTTATGAGCCTGAAATTCAAGTAAATAACTTGCCAAATTTCCAAAAATTTCAAGAAATTATTGCAAAATATAATCCTAAAAATGATGTTGGAAATTTATTTTTTGCTAAAATAGACAAAGAATATTTGTTGTGTTTGTCGCATTATGATGGCAAAAAAGCAACACCCATTCACACAGATTTTGTGCAAATTGCTAATCAAACTAACCTTGATGGAGGTTGTATGACCTATGCAAGTTTCATTGCAGATAAGTTTTTTGTGCAAAAATATATTAATTGTAAGCCAGAAAACGAGCAAAAAGGTGGCGACTGTTGCGAAACTAACGAGGTTGCTGATATTGCAAATGATAAAATTGCACCTGCAATTCCTAAAATTTCGGCAACTAATTATGTAGATAAATTTGAAAAAGAATACGGTTTTTTCAACAAACGGTTGCCCGTTGTCAAAGTTGCTTACGAAACCGAAGGCAATAAAAGACTTTATGTAGAATACGCAACAGGAAAATTGGCAGCAGCCATTGAAAATAAGCAAGCCTTAGAAGGAATTTCGTTTGCTTACTTACATAAATATCATTTGTTTGAATTTTTGGGCAAAAACACAAGAGATATTATTATGATGTGTTTTGCATTAGGAAATTTTGTGGTGGCAAGTTTGGGAATGGTAATGTTGTTGAAAAGAATAAATATGAAGTAAAATTGTAAATTGCGTAGTATTTCGTTTTTTGTTACAATTTATCAAAATTGAAACGTAAAGATGTCAGTTTTGGACTTTTTTGTAAAACTTAACTTGATTTTTATACACGCAACTTACATTACTTTTTATACAAAAAGCTCTGCAATGTCTATTTGAAAACCTTGTATAACGACTGCATGAATAATACCTTTTTGGGTTAATTTGCTTTGTAAAGTATAAGTATTTTTGTTTGGGGGCAAAATATATTGTTCAAAAGTCTGTTTTTCTGGGTCAATAATCCAATATTCAGAAATTCCTTGAAGAGCATAATCTGTAAATTTGATAGTACGGTCAATTTTTTCGGTACTTGCAGAAATAATTTCTACCGCCAAATCAGGGGCAGGAAATAAAAGTTGGTCATTGGTAAAAAGTTGAGATTTTTCGTTATTAAAGAAGCAAATATCAGGTTCATAGTCATTGCGATTGCAACGTATCATTACTTTTTCGATACCAACTTCGCCTAAATGATGAGTGTCTGCATAGAGAGACATACGAGAGGATAGACGAGTCGACACTTTCCAATGTCCACGCTTAACAGGAGATTGAAAAATGATTTCGCCATTGATAAATTCGGCTTTCATATTTTCGTGTACAAGTTCGTAAAATTCTTTGCGTTTTTGGTTTTCTGTTACTTGTACTTGTAACAATTCCTCAATTATTTGAGGCATATTAGTAGAATTTCTAATTTCTTCGACAATCGTAAGGAGTTCCATAAGAGAAATATTTATCACATAAAAATACAAAAAAAACACAGAATTTATCAAGGTTATGAAAAATATTTATGCAATTTTTTATCCTTTTTGATTTGTAATTTCTCTTGGAGATTTATTACTATTGAGTGTTAAGATTAAATAAATTTGTAAATTTGTAACAATCAAAATTACAATTTATGCCTCAACACGAAGACAAAAGCTGTGCAAAATGTGGTGATATTTTCGAATGTAAATTAGGAAGTATTACTATTTGCCATTGTTTTGATGTACCACTCAACAGAGAAGAAACCTTATATATGGCAAATAATTATGATGATTGTTTGTGTCATAAATGTTTAGTAGAAGAAAAACAAAATTTTAAGATAATGAAGGATTTAGCACAAAGAATTGCCAATGCGGAAACAAGAGTATTTAAAGTTGTATTTCCAAATACGACTAATCATTATGACACTTTATTTGGAGGAACAGCTATGCAACTGATGGACGAGGTAGCTTTTATAACAGCAACAAGATTTAGCCGAAAAAAAATGGTAACAGTGTCGTCAAGCAAAATAGATTTTAATAAGTCTATTCCCGCCGATACCATTATCGAATTGGTGGGAAAAGTAGTAAAAGTTGGGAATACAAGTATGGAAATCGAAGTCGAAATTTTTAAGGAAGAAATGTATAATGAAACCAGAGAACAAGCCATAAAAGGTAGTTTTACATTTGTAGCTATTGGCGAGGATAAAAAACCTGTGCTTATTTTGGATAAATAATAGTTTTGATAAAAAAGTAAATAGATTTCAAAAATAAAAATAATTTAAACCCCAATACCATGAAAAAGTACCTTTTAATTGCAAGTTTGGCTTTGTGTAGTCAAATCACATTTGCACAAACAGAAACAAAAAAAGACAAAGACAAGCACGAAAATCACGAGCCTAAAAAAACAGTTTGGGCAGAGTTAGATGCTTATCATACAGTTATGTCCCAAACTTTTCACCCTGCCGAAGAGGGCAACCTGAAACCTGTTTTAACAAGGTCGCAAGAATTAGCAGATAAAGCAAAAGTATTGGCAAACTCCACTGTTCCCGAAAAATATCAAAAGAAAGATGTTGGGGCAATACTCAAAAAATTGGAACAAGAGTCCTTAGCTTTGCACCAAATGGTAACAAGCAAAAAATCTGATGAAGAAATCAAAAAAGCAATTTTTGCTTTGCACGATAGATTTCACGAGGTAATGGAAAAATGTAATCATTAAGATTTAATAGACTTTTATAGAGATAACATCTTGCGAAACGTCGCACCGTCAAAAGGTGTTATCTCTATAAGATTTTTCAATTCAAAATAAGTTCATATAATAATGCAAAAACAAAAACTATATCACAAAAAGCAACTTAAAGTCCTTAAAATAGCAAAAGCATTTGTTATTTTGGTCTTAGGTTTGTCGTTTGCCTTAGAATTTGTTTTGCTTAATTTTATTGCAGATAATCGAGAAAAAATTTTAGTGATTACTTCCTATAAACAACTTGGTAGTGAGTTAGTGGCTGTAAAAGACACTGTTACTACACAAATTAACGATGAATTGCAAAAATTAGTACATTTTAGTAAAACACAACAAGAAAAAAATAAGAATAATAAAACAGAAAACCCAACATTTCCCCCTTTAAATCTATTCATAGAAAATAGTAGTCTATATTTTAATTTTTGTAATTATAGTAATGATGAAATACAAAAATTACAAATATTCTATCAAATGTTTTATACCAAAACTACACTTGCTGATATTTTCCACCCGCCACAAGCCTAAAATTCGTTGTCGATAATTTGATTTATTTTTTAGCAAAACACTAAAAAAACCACAATGCAACTACCTAAAATGTTGTGCTTTTTTGTCTTGCCCTAAAAAATATAGTCTAAGGCTTTTACACAAAATCAAAAGCCAAATGATTTATTATTTCAAAAAAATTTAAACGAATTTTCAATTATGGACTTTCCAATATTTCATTTAGATTGGGTTGGCGATAGATTTCTGTTTGTTATCATTGCCATTACCCACGTACTTATCAATCACGGGCTTGCCGTAGGGCTTGCTCCTATTATAGTTAGCATGGAGTTTTTGGGTGTGAAACAACAAAATCCAGAATGGGACAAACTTGCTTACAAAATACTCAAAACAGCTTTTATTATTACAACTACGGTTGGTGCTATGACAGGCGTAGGCATTTGGTTTGCAGCTTCCTTAGTCAATCCCAATTCGATTGGCTCTTTGATTAGAGTTTTCTTTTCGGCTTGGTTTGTTGAGTGGATAGTGTTTGTAACCGAAGTTGTACTCATTATGGCTTATTACCTCACTTGGCAGACTTGGACAACAGGTCGCAAAAAATACTATCATTTTCTAATTGGCTATGGTTTAGCATTTTTCTCGTGGGTTACAATGGCTATTATTGTTTCTATTTTGGGTTTTATGATGGACCCAGGAAATTGGAACAGTGAAAAAAGTTTGTTCAATGGCTTTGTAAATCCTATTTATATGCCACAACTGATGTTTAGAACTTTCTTGGCAACAATACTTGGGGCTGCAATTTCTATGTTATTGACCTCATTTTATACCGAAAAAGGTTCAGATATTCGCCTTAAAGCTATGCGTTTCTTGTCAAAATGGATTTTGATTTGTTCACCGTTTTGTATAGCAGCGGGACTTTGGTATTGGTCTGTTATTCCTGATTTAATGGTCAATAATATGTCTGTTGCTGTAGGTTCTCAACAGTTTCAAGGTTGGTATGATATACTTTCAAAATTATTAGTAGGTGGCGTATTGTATGCTATTATTTTTGCAGCTATTCATTATTTCAAACCAAAATATAATTATGCGTCTTCGCTGTATGTTTTGCCTGTTGTCTTGTTAATGGCAACCTTAGGAATGTTTGAAAGAGTACGAGAATTTGTCCGCAAACCGTATGTAATTGGTGGTTATATGTATTCAAATACCCACAGGGTAGAAGATTATCCACTTTTGAAAGCCGAAGGAATATTAAAACACGCAAGTTTTGTAAGCACCAAAGAAATTACAGACGATAATGTAGTAGAAGCAGGCAAAAATGTGTTTATGCTTGCCTGTAGTCGTTGTCATACCGCCAATGGTGTGAATGCTATTACTGATAAATTCAGGACTATGTACGGAAGTGCAGACGAACCTTGGAGTACAGACGCAATGAAAGGTTATATAGGTAATATGCACAATGCACGTTATTTTATGCCTCCGTTCCCTGGTAACGAAAAGGAATTAGCAGCCTTAGTAGATTATATCAAGGTTTTGCAATATTTCCCAGACCCCGAAACACATACATTTGGCAAAATGGCTATTAGCAAAGCCGAAAATCAACGTATGCTTAGTTTCGTGAAACAAAAAGAGCAAGAGCAAAAGCAATTAGCTGCAAAACAAAGCAAAAATGAATAATCTACAACAAGATAATCGTATTTTGTTAGCTATTGCTACGGTTATTGGTAGTGGTTTTTTGTTAGGTATAGTTTTGTTATTTGTTGTCATTATTTTTTCTGTAAAACGCTAAATTTAGGACAAAATATGAAAAAAATACGAAAAACAAAGGCAAAACCTGTACCTAATATAACCGAAAAAGAAGTGCAACAAGAAGCTAAAAGCCTTGTAGAACTTATCAAAATGACAATCATTGTTATTTTGTGTTTGCTGTTTTTATTAGGCTCATTTTGGGCGGTATTGTAAAATTTACCTTACAAAATGCTTGTCATTTTGTAAGGTTGCTAATTTATTTTTAATTTTTAACAAGATTTTCTTAATGCTTAACTATATATTTTTGCAGGTCAATATCGGAAAAGATATTCCCTTGCCTTTGCCTATACCAGAATGGTTGTTGGTAGTTTTATTGATTGTATCCTTTTTGATACATATTTTATTCATCAATTTGATGTTTGGTGGTACGTTATTGTGTCTATTTTTTGAGGCTTTGGGCATCAAAAATGACGATTATCATAAACTTGCAAAAATTATTTCGTCCACCATCACCGTTAATAAAAGTTTGGCGGTGGTAATGGGCGTTGCACCTTTGTTGATTATCAACACACTTTACACAAAGTTTTTCTATTCTGCCAATGCCCTAACAGGTTTGGTCTGGATTATGGTTATTCCTTTGGTAATTATTGCTTTTTTAATTTTATATTTGCATAAATATACTTACGAATCCTTAGAAAATAATAGACCTTTGCACGCAGCTTTGCTTACCTTGCCAATGGCTATTTTCTTGTTTATTCCTTTGGTGTTTCTAACCAATATAAACTTAATGTTGTTACCCGACAAATGGTCAGTTGTAGAAGGATTTCACGATGCTCTTACATTACCCAATGTATTTCCTCGATATTTCCATTTTATCAATGCTTCTTTAACCGTAACTTCGCTGTTTTTGTTTTATTGGATAAGTCGCAAAGAGTTTAATTTTGCCGAACATTTTAAGCAATATACTTTATATGATTTCCAAAAACGGTTTTATAGCATTGCCTTTGCGTGTTCTGTTGCACAATTTTTATTTGGTCCCGTTGTAATTTTTACCTTGCCTTCGCAAGGTTTAGGTATGGATATGATAATTACCATTCTTACAGGTGCTACCATTGCTTTTGTTCCTACTTTCTATTTGTGGAAAGAAATTACGAGCAAACCCGAAGAAATTGGTCGTTATTTCAAGAGAATTGCGACTTTGTTGGGCGTAGTTGTACTTTTTATGGGAACAGGCAGACATTTATACAGAGCAAATGCCTTAGCACCGCATAGAGAAGCTATGGCAAAAAATACAGAAAAATATTTGGCACAAATTGCCGAAGCAAAGAAAAATCCACCAAAAGAACAAGTATTGGAGGTTTCAGGCAAAAGTCTTTTTGATACTAAATGCTCTGTTTGCCACGCAAAAGACAAAAAATTGGTAGGTCCGCCTATCTTAGAAATGATTGACATTTACAAAGATAATCAAGCAGGACTTGTAAAATGGATAAAAGCACCAGGTAAAAAACGGGAAGGTTATCCGCAAATGCCGGGTTTTGAGGGGCAACTCAACGACAAAGAGTTGGAAATGCTTGCAAAATATGTTTTAGAAACAAAATAAAACTTTCAAAATAGCACTAACAGTTTTTACAAACTGTTAGTGCTTGTTACTCAATATTTTAAAACTTAAAAAAATGGAAAATACCCTCAAAACAACTTTTTTACAAAAACTTATGCAAAAGTGGCAAGTCGAAAATATTTGGCAAGTTTTACTTATTTTGCTTACTTTTGCTCTCACAGGTAGCACCGTTGTTATCCTGCGAAAAACATTATTTAACCTTTTAGGATTTACAGACGACACGCCGTTTTGGTTAAAAACTGTTACTTATTTAGTATTTGTCTTTCCAGCCTATCAAATTTTGATTTTAGTTTATGGCAGTTTGTTAGGACAATTTCGTTTTTTTTGGGAAAAAGAAAAGAAACTATTGCAAAAGTTACGTATTATTTCTAAGACGTAAAAAATAACAATTATGGAACGTAGAGATTTTATAGAACAAATTTTACTTTTATCTGGTTGTGGAATAGTTGCCACTTGTGCAAATGCTTGTACTAATCAAGTAATAAACCCAAATGTAGTAATTGATTTTGTGATAGATTTATCAGAAAATAGCAATAAAGCCTTATTACAAATAGGTGGTTATGTGATTAAGCAAGATGTAATCGTGGCAAAAACCTCCAATAATGAATATGTAGCTGCAAGTGTGATTTGTAGTCATCAAGGAGAAAAGCAAATTAGACTTGTGGGTAATCAGTGGGTTTGTTCTGCACACTTAGCAGCATTTGACATAGAAGGTAAAGGGCTAAATAAACACGGAGAAAAAGGACTTCCTGTGTATAAGACCTCACTTAATGGCAATTTATTAAGAGTTTTCACAAGTATTTGACTAATTAAATTAAGTAATGAAAAAAATATTATGTATCTTGTTGGTTTTCAATGCAATAGCTTGTTCATCTAATACAGAAACAACGCCAGAAATGAAATTTGTAAAACCTGCAAATTTCCCTGCACCGCATTATGATTTGTCAAAAAATCCAATAACCACCGCAGGTTTTGAGTTAGGTAGGGCTTTGTTTTATGAAGGAGATTTGTCGAGAGATGGCAGTATTAGTTGCGGTTCTTGCCACCAACAAGCCTCCGCATTTACACATCATGGGCATGATTTAAGTCATGGCATCGATGACAAATTAGGCAGTCGCAATGCACCACCTATTCAAAATTTGGCTTGGCATCCAGATTTGTTTTGGGACGGTGGCGTGCATGATTTAGACCTATTTTCTATTGCACCGATTGAAAATCCGTTGGAAATGGACGAAAAATTGGGCAATGTCTTAGCAAAATTGCGAAAAAATCCAAAATATCCTCCACTTTTTAACAAGGCTTTTGGAAGTTCCGAAATTTCTACAAATAGTTTTCTCAAAGCATTATCTCAATTTATGTTAATGGCAATTTCTGCAAATTCTCGATATGACAAATACATTCGCAAAGAAGGCGAAATCTTAACAAGCGAAGAATTGCAAGGCTTAGAAATTTTTAAACAAAAATGTGCAACTTGTCATCGTGGCGAATTATTTACAGATTTTAGTTTTAGAAACAACGGTTTGAATAATCAATTTAACAAAGATTTGGGCAGGGCTTTGATAACCCTAAATCCTGAAGATGAATACAAATTTAAAGTGCCAAGTTTGCGAAATGTGGTAATTACAGCACCTTATATGCACGATGGCAGATTTTATACCTTAAACGAAGTGCTAAATCATTACCAAAATGAAGTAAAAAATATGCCAACTTTGGATAAAGAATTGCAAAAAAATAACAAATTAGGAATAGAACTTACATCAGAGGAAAAACAAAAAATTATAACTTTTCTACATACCTTGACAGATGAAAGTTTTATTAGAGATAGGAAATTTGCAGAACAGTAAACTGTAAATAGTTATTTCTGTTACTAAGTTTGTGAATGATTTTCAGTATCTTTGTATATAAAAAATATATCCTATTATGAGCAAAATAGCCAAAAAGAAAGTCGTCTTAGAAACAGATTGGGTATTAGATTTTTTTGAAATAAAAAAAACTCCCAACCCTATATTAAATCAATGGGAAAGTGCCACCTATCCATTAACAACATCACAACACGAAGAAATTCAGCATCTTGCAGCCAACTATGAATATGAAGGAGATGCTTGGAATGAAGAAGAACTAAAAGTTCGTTTTTTGGCTGCTATTTTACGAATTGCAGAACCTGACGAGAAAGACAAAATCAAAACTTTTTTAGAACGGAATATCACTGCTGACTATAAAGATTACACGATTTCTGTAGATGTAGATTTAATGATGGCAAGTACCAAAGGATTAAATACGCCTAAAAAACCTTATTTCTTTTTGCAAGAACTGAAAAAAGGTAAAAAATCTACTAATGACCCCGAAGCACAAATGTTGGCTGCTATGTTGGCTGCACAAATTTTAAATGATGAAAATCATGCTATTTTTGGGGGCTATGTGGTAGGAAGATTATGGTTTTTTGCTGTTTTAGAAGGCAAAAACTATACATTAAGTCAAGCTTTAGATGTTACAAAAGTTACTGATTTGCAACGAGTTATCTATTGTTTACGAAAAATAAAAGAAATGATTTAAAAAGTAACTAACAAAAACCATGAAAAAAAAGATTCTATTACTCATTGCCTTATTTTGTTTCACGCCATTATTTGCCCATGAATGTTGGGTGGCAGCCAAAAAATTTGTATTGCAAAAAGGCGAAACCGCCGAACTTTCTTTGCACGTTGGCGAAAATTTTGAGCCTGAAATTTGGAAAGGAAAAATTGAAAATCTTACTTATTTCTTTGACAAACAACAAAAAAATATTTTGCCTTTGTTGCAAGATACAACTAAACAACAATTTTCTTTGCCTACACAAGGCGAAGGCACTCAACTAATTGCTTTACATAGTGCAGACAAATATATTACTTTAGAATCGGCAAAATTTAATGATTATCTGAAAGAAGATGGTTTGCTTGATGTATTGGAATTTCGCAAAAAAAATAACCAAATAGATAGTTTTGGAACAGAGTTATATCAGCGTTGCAACAAAATTTTATTGCAAGTAGGCAACAAAAAAACAGAAACTTACAAGCAAGTAGTAGGAACTCGTTTAGAAATTTTGCCACAACAAAATCCATACAACAAACCTGCGAAATTGACGATAAAAATCTTGTTTGATAATAAACCTTTAGCCAATAATTTGGTCGTTTTGTGGCAACGAATTAACGGTAAAACCTTGAAAACCACGCAGATAAGTGATAAAAAAGGTTTGGTAATTTTTTCGCCAACATATCAAGGAAATTGTATGATTAGCACCGTAAAAATGGTTGAAAATGAAAATCAAGCAAAGGCACAATGGCATAGCTATTGGGCAAATTTGACTTTTGGACTTTAAGAGTAAAGTACATTGGCAAGGGTGCTTTTCGCACCTTGACAATCGTATAAAAGCTAATCTTAATAAACACAGAAAATGATATGAAAAAAAACTATTTATTTATTCTATTTCTTACACTATCAAACTTTTCTACAATAGCTTGTGATATTTGCGGTTGTGGAGTTGGCAATTATTATTTGGGTATTACACCGCAATTTGCGAAGAATTTTGTGGGTTTGCGATACCGCAATTTTTCCTATCATTCGCATATTGGTATGGGAAAAATGTTTGAAACGAAGGAGTATTTTCAAACTGCTGAACTTTGGGCAAGGTATTACATAAAGCCAAAAATACAACTTATGGCTTTTATACCTTATAGTTTTAATAGTCAAACAACAATAGATAATACACTGTATATCAATGGTTTAGGAGATATTACTATCTTGGCAAATTACAATCTAATAAACACAACCAAAGATACTATTTTTCATAAAATTCATCATACCTTATGGGCAGGTGGCGGCGTAAAAGTGCAAACAGGAAAATATCACTATGACGAAAATAATAGCTCACAAGTTGCCAATCCAAATTTTCAATTAGGTACAGGAAGTACCGATTTTTTATTTAACTTGGTCTATACTTTACGTTACAAAAATATTGGTTTTACTACTGACCTAACTACCAAAATAAACACAAGTAATAGTCGAGAGTATCGTTTTGGAAATCGTGTAAATGGTTCATTATCAGGATTTTATGTAAGAAGAATAAATAGCAAAATTACAGTCATGCCCAATGCAGGCATATATGCAGAATATAGCAATTTTGACAATAATAAAGGTTACACAGTAGCAAATACAGGTGGGGGATTGCTGGCAACAAGTTTGGGTTTAGAAACTTATTTTTTTAGCAAAATTGCACTTGGTTGCAATTATCAACTACCTATTACACAAAATTTGGGGGAGGGTATGCTCAAAACTAACGACAGGTTTATGCTTAATGTAAGTGTATTATTTTAAAAGATTGTCGTACAACCAAAATTATTTACACCAATAAATAACGTGAGCCACGAATTGAAAGCCTATATCATGTCTCATTTAGTTAGTTATATAGTAAATAATTTATTTTATCATTCGCAAGAAGTAGAATAGAAAAATACCTATGGACAAATATTTATCTAACTTTATCCGAAATTTATTTGTTTATCTATCATAAATTTACTTTCTTGTCTATATATGCTTAAATACTTTTTATTTTTAAGAACCTAAAAGTAAGTAAGCTATTAGTTGTAATTGATTAACTTAAAAATTAAACTAACAAAATTATGAAAACTATTGTTTTTTATGTAGCTATTTTAATAGCATCTTTGTTTACAGCTTGTTCTTCGGACAGTAAAGACCCAGATATTAAAAGCAGTATTGTGGGTAAATATTGGTGTCCTGAAATAGCTGGACTTACCACCTATTATTTTAAGTCTGATGGAACTTATGAACAAGCATTGGCAACAGATAAAACCAATCCTATTGCTTCTGGTACTTGGACATTAAGTGGTACGACTATGAAACTTACTGACAAAAGTGGTACAGGTACAAATCAAACTATTGATTTTAAGAATGTAACAAGTACATCAGCAACATTTGGAACTGCATTTGGAGATTTAGGTTACAAAGTATGTCCCTAATAATTATATAGAGTAAAAAATTATAAAATTATTTTGCTGATGTTGTTTATATGCTACAATCAACATCAGCAACCTGTTTTCTGAGCCTAATCTTCTCTTGCTTGTTTTCTATCTGCGTCTGCCATTCTCACAACTTTTGGGTGAAATTTTGCCAAAATCTCTACTAAATCTGTTTGTGCTTGCATTACTTGCTCAATATCTTTGTAAACCATTGGTGCTTCGTCCAAATCTCCACCAATTAGCGTAATTTGTTGTGCCGACAATACTTTTTTTACCTCACTTTTGGTAAAAGTAGTCAAGGCTTTGTTTCTCGACATCAACCGACCAGCCCCATGAGATGCCGAATGAATAGCAATTTGTTCTCCTTTTCCTTTCACTACGTAGGCAGGTGTAGCCATTGTACCAGGAATAATTCCCAAACTCCCTGCGTGGGCAGGTGTTGCCCCTTTCCGATGCACAATGACCTGCGTACCGTCTGCAAGAGTTTCTTCCCAAGCAAAATTATGGTGATTTTCTATCTTCAAAACCGCCTTTGTGTTCAATGATTTTGCCATACGTCTGTGAATATGCTTATGATTTGCAGCAGCATATTCTCCCGCCAAATTCATTGCAAGCCAATATTCCATACCTTCCTCTGTATTTCTGTCTAACCAAGCCAAATGTTTGGCTTCTTTTGGCAATTTGGACAAGTCCATCGCCAATTTTGAATAATGTCCTGCAATAGTAGCCCCAAAACCTCTGGAACCCGAATGAGATAACAAAGCCAAGTATTTTCCTTTTGGCAACGGAATTTCAGGCGTAATTTCACTGACTTCCAAAATGCCAAACTCTACAAAATGATTGCCTGTGCCTGAAGTTCCTACTTGTTGAATGGCTTTTTCTCGCAAACTTCGCAACAATTTGGTATCATTCCACGCCACACTATCAAATAAATCGTCTTGCAAAGGCGTATGAAATCTGCCATTGATGCCAAAAATTGTATTTTCTTCTAAATAAGATTTTAGCAAATGTTTTTTATTCTCTACATAATAACTACCCTCAATATCAAAAACCGACAAACACATTCGACAAGCAATATCTACCCCAACTGCATAAGGAATAACTGTATTATTGGTAGTTGCCAATACGCCACCAATTGGCAAGCCATAGCCTGGGTGAGCATCGGGCATTAATGCACCTGCCACCGAAATAGGCAACCGCATTGCCATATTCATCTGTGTAATGGCATCTTTTTCTATCCCTTCTTTCCCATAAATAGCATAAGTAATTGGATTTTCGGCTAAGTTAAATGACTGATTTTCAAATACTTGCATAGCTGGATTTTGTGTAGCTTTTGCAATTTCTTGTTTTTTAAGCTCGTGTAGAAGTGGGAAAAAAACTCTATTTTCTTGGTATTTTATAGGATTTGCTAATACATCTTTTAATATTTCAAAAACTGCTGCTTTGTTGCCTTTCACTGTTTCGTCTTCGTTTAATAGATAACGAGCTATATTTGAGGCAGCTTTTACTAAGGTTTCTTCTTTGAAACCCAAACTTTTGATTTCGTTATTATTAAATTTTTTTGCCATATTTTATTTTTTGAAGCAATTATATTGGTAATTTTATGTAATCTGTATTTTGTGCATAAAAAATAGACAAAAAACTACGCTTGTCAAGGTCTAAAAGACTATTGCCAACGTAGTTTTTTAGCTACTTTTACTTTGTTAATCGTATTACACACAAATATTAATTTTTTTCACAAAAAGTAGCCCAACTTGGAAGTTTACTATCTTTATCGGATACTGTTAGTTTTTCTTGGGCAATCTGCCAATCTATTTGTAAATCACTGTCATTAAATACAATACCACTTTCGTGTTTAGGGGCATAATAGTTATCACATTTATAGAAAAACTCTGCACTTTTGCTCAAGACCACAAAACCGTGTGCAAAACCACGTGGCACAAAAAGTTGGCGGTGGTTTTCGGCAGACAATTCCACGGCAAAATATTGCCCAAAAGTAATAGAATTTTTGCGAATATCTACGACCACATCTAATACTGCACCACTCAAAACTCGTACTAATTTTGCCTGTGCAAATTCATTTTTTTGAAAATGTAAACCACGTAAAACGCCATAATCTGATTTAGATTGGTTGTCTTGCACAAAATGTATAGGAAAACCGATTGCCTCTTCAAAATTCTGTTGATGGAAACTTTCAAAAAAATAGCCGCGTGAATCTTCAAACACTTTCGGCTCAAAAATCCATAAATCTTTAATAGGGGTAGAAATAAATGGCATAAAAAAATAGTATATTAAATTTAGTTGCGAATTACGTAATAAGTTTTGAAAAAATAGATAAATTTATACAATTTTATTCTTATTTTTACATTATATTTTGCTTTATGTTACACTACACACAAAATAAAAAAATAGTTGCACAAGAAATATGCCTTGTATTATTACATGGATTTTGCGAAAACTTGCACTTTTGGGACTATTTTGTTGCTACTATATCCCATATTCCGATTATTTGTATAGATTTACCTGGGTTTGGAAAAAGTCCACAGATAGAAAGCCTCAAAAATATCGAAAACATAGCCCAAGAAGTATATCAAACTTTGCATAATTTGCAAGTCGAACAATATATAGTTGTGGGACATTCTTTAGGTGGTTATGTGGCACTTGCACTTGCCGAAAAATATCCGCAGTCTTTGCGAGGAATAGCTTTGCTAAATTCAACAGCATACGCAGATTCTGAAGAAAAAAAGCAAAATAGAAACAAAGTCATAGAAAGTTTGGAACAATATGGCAGCAAACCATTTTTAAGCAACTTTTTTCCTAATTTATTTTACCAAGAAAATTTAGCAAAATTTGCCCAAGAATTACAAAAACTACACGAAGAAGCACAAAATATAGAAGTAGAAACTTTGATACAGATGAGCAAAGCTATGCGAGATAGAAAAAATTATGCCCCTATTTTAGCAAACTTGACAGTACCTGTGTTGTTTATTGTTGGTAAAAATGATGCAATTTTACCTTTAGCGTTGCACCAAGAACAGTTTTTCTTACCAAAAGATGCACAAATTGTTTTACAAGCCAATACAGGGCATTTGTCTATGCTCGAAAACCCCATAAAAACAGGGCAATTACTCCTACAATTTTACCAATATTGCAACTAATATTATTTGCATTACATGATGTAAGTTGTGTAGTAGTACGTAGCTCCTGCCACATACACCATTATTTGATTCCAAAATAAAACTTTTCGAAGAAGGGTTACGTAAACAGTTTTATGCAATTATTGTATAATAGCTATTTATCTGTAATTTTGTGGAATAATAGCACGTGAGTAGTATCTATGTTTTAAATATTCGTTGTATGCAAGCCTCAAAATATCTTCTTACCTCCTTGTTTCTACTTCTACATTTTTGTGGATATGGTGAAACATTGCCTTCTACACATTATAAATATTTGATTATCAAGGAAATATGCCAAAAAATTACAGAGGCACAAGGCAAACAATTTAAAACTCCACACTTGGTAGTTTATTCGGTAGATAATAGCAAACAAATTATTGCACAATTTAAAAACACACCCATTCCAACCATTTATATAGACGAAAAACTATATAATTTGAGTCGCAAATTTGGCAAAGATTCTTTAGATGCTTTGGCTTGTATTATTGGGCATGAACTTGCACACCTTTTCGAAAAACATACTTTTGCGATTGGAATGACAGGTATGATGGGTTTGGTAGATAATACGGCAAGTAATCCAAAAGCCATTAGTAAAAATGAAAAAGTGAGTTTAGAAACTCAAGCCGACTATTATGGCTTGTTTTATGGATTTTTGGCGGGCTACAAAACTTACCATTTATTGCCAAAAATGTTGGAATTAATTTATTTGGAATACAAATTACCTGATGCAATGGACGGTTATCCAAGCAAAACCGAAAGAATAAATATTGCAAAAATATCTGTAGCAGAATTAGAACAAGTTACAATGATTGTAGATGTAGGCGAAATTTTATACCTCCAGAAACAATATGAAGAAGCTGCAATAGCTTTTGAATATTTGTTACAAAAATTTCCAAGTCGAGATATTTATAATAATTTAGCAGCTATAAGATTATCACAAGCATTAAATTATATAGACAAGGAAGACGTTTATTTTGCCTATCCTTTCGAATTTGATGCAGTAACACGCCTAAGAACAGGCGTAGAAAGGTCAGGCGGTGGCGACAAAAAACTAATAAATTTGCAAAAACGAAAAGAATTACTAAAAATAGCAAAGCAATATCTAAAAAAAGCCATTATTTTAGACCCAAGCTATTTGACAGCTTACACCAATTTGGCTTGTGTTTATTCTTTGGAAGGAAATTATGAATTAGCCATTGGTACAATGAACGAAGCCGAAACTATTTGTAGAGAAAATGCTATTAATTTTTCGGGAAATGCTTATTTAGTACGTGCTATTGCCAGAACCTATAACCAGCAAACAGAAAAAGCAGGCGAAGATTTTGCAAAAGCAGTAAAACAAAAAGCTAATTTAGCAGAATATAATCAGCAATTATTCAAAAAAATGCAAGTAGATTGGAAAGATAAATTTGTAGATTGGGCAAGTGATTGGAGTAATCTAAAAAATTGGGTAAATTCTTGGGTAGAAGAAAATCCTACTCCAAGCAAATTTAGTAATCCAAGTTTAGAAAAAATTTGT
>JBIKRY010000242.1:0-7512 GCA_044348925.1 Bernardetiaceae bacterium | reverse complement strand
GGTGCAGGTGGACTTTCCGAAGGATTTATTCGTGAAGGTTTTGAGCCTATTGCCCACGTAGAGATGAATGCAGATGCTTGTTCTACTATTAAAACAAGGCTGGCTTATTATTCTCTAAAAAATAAAGGTATGTTGAATATTTATGAAAAATATTTGAAAAGCGAAATTACAAGAAATGAATTATACGAATATTTGCCCGAAAGTGAATTAAATTCTGTTATAAATCTTGAAATTTCTGATACAACTATTGAAAATATTTTTTCACAAATTGACAAGCTCAATCAAGGTAAAAAAGTCGATTTAATCATTGGGGGACCACCTTGTCAGGCATATTCTGTAATAGGAAGAGCAAGAGATAAAAATAAAATGGTTGGTGATACTCGTAATCATTTATTTTTACAATATGCAAATTTTTTAGAAAAATATGAACCCAAAGCCTTTGTTTTTGAAAATGTAACGGGCTTAGTTACAGCAGGCGAAGGTATATATTTGCGTGAGATGCTCTATAAATTTAATTCATTGGGTTATAAAGTGAATATCCATTTAGAGAAAACTAAAAATAATAAAAAAGTAGATATTTTTAATACTTCTGATTATGGAGTTTTGCAAAGTCGCAAAAGAATAATAATTGTAGGTTATAAAAATACCATTGATTTTGAATTTGATTTGTCTGAATTCCAAATAGATACAAAAAAATTTAATGTAAAAGATGATTTATTAGCCGATTTGCCAAGTTTACAACCAAATGAGGCTAAAAAAATAGCATTTTACAACAAAAATAGTACAGAATATCAACAACTTTCTTTGTTACGTGATAACGATTTTGATTTTACTACGCAACATATTGCACGACCACACAATAGCAGAGATTTAGAAATTTATGAAATTGCTATAAAATTATGGCTTGACGAAAGAAGAAGAAGATTAAGCTATGCAAATTTACGAGCAGATTTAAAAACACACAAAAACCAAGAAGTTTTTTCTAACCGTTTTCAAGTTGTCAATCCTTTTGGCGTTACGCATACGGTTGTTGCCCACATTTCTTGTGATGGGCATTATTATATTTACCCCGATTTATCCCAAATACGGTCTATTTCTGTGCGTGAAGCTGCCAGAATTCAGTCTTTCCCCGATAATTACTTTTTTGAAGGTAGTCGAACTTCTATTTTTAAGCAAATAGGCAATGCCGTGCCTCCTATGTTTGCTCAACAAATCGCCAAAGCAGTAAAAAATGGTTTTAAATTACAATTATTAGAATATGGAGAGCAAACAATTAGAACTATACACGAGCCTACCATCGCATGAAGTACCACCACGTGCTGATGCAATGATAGAAAATTTTAGGGCAATAGGTTATACTATCCAAACTGCGGTGGCAGATTTGGTGGATAATTGTATTTCGGCAAATGCAAAAAAAGTTTGGATAAATTTTGATTGGCAGGGGCAAAATTCTACCATTTCTATTTTAGATGACGGTAGTGGAATGAATAGCAATGAAATTATTGAGGCTATGCGTCCAGGAAGCAAAAATCCTAACGAAGAAAGAGATAGCAAAGATTTAGGTAGGTTTGGACTTGGACTAAAAACTGCGTCTTTTTCACAATGTAGAAAATTAACAACAGTTTCAAAAAAAGAAAATCAAATAGCTTATTGGACTTGGGATTTAGATTATATCAATCTTGTAAAGACTTGGCAACTTATAAATTTAAAACCTGAAAAAAACTTCATAGATTTATTTGAAAACCAAAATAATGGTACATTAATTATTTGGGAAAAATTAGACAGAATTATCTCTAATAAAGCCACTATAAATAACGAAAAACAGAAAGAACATTTTTATGCTACAGCCGAGTTAGTCAAAAAACATTTGTCTATGGTTTTTCATAGATATATTGAAGGTAAGAAAATCAAAATCTTTTTTAATGGTCGTGAAATAGAAAGTTGGGACCCATTTTTAAAAGGCAACACTTATTTGAAGATTACAGAAGATACTCTATATGGAACTATTAAAATTAAAGGTTATGTTTTGCCTCACAAATCTAAATTAACAGAAGAAGAATACAAAAAAGCCGAAGGTGTCAATGGTTGGAATGCCCAGCAAGGTTTTTACATTTATCGGAATGAAAGATTATTAGTTGCGGGAGATTGGTTAGGAATGTTTCGCAAAGAAGACCATTATAAATTGGCTCGTATTATGGTAGATTTACCTAATACTAATGATGATACTTGGCAATTAGACATCAAAAAATCAGTAGCCATTCCGCCTAATGACATTAAAGAACCGCTAAAATCTATTGCAAATCTTATAAGAGGTCGTGCTGTTGAGGTTTTTCGCCACAAAGGAAAAACTTTATTGCATACCTATCCCAGCAATAAATTTCAACCTATTTGGCAGGAAAAAATACGACACGGAAAACGGTTTTATGAAGTCAATAGAGAAAATGAAGTTATCAAAAACTTATTAGAAACTGCAAAAGATAGCAAAGTAAGCCTAAATCAATTACTTCGATTTATTGAAGAAGCTATTCCTATTGATTTAATCACGATTAAGCAAAGTGAAAGTCCAGAATTGCAAGGCAATGCTTTTGAAGACACAAATCACGATGGTGTGCGAGAAATGCTAAAAATTATGTTCCAAAATCTAATAAAAAATGGCAAAACCGCCGACCAAGCAAAAGGCTATTTATTAAGCATAGAACCGTTTAATTTATATCCGCACTATGTGGAAACGCTAAGTTAAATATTTGGTGGCAAAAATTACGCTTGTCAAGGTCTTCGACCGTTGCCAACGTAATTTTTATACATTGGCAATGGTCGAAGACCTTGACAAGCGTATAAAAATAATTAAAAAACATAAAACTCACTACTAATGATACAAAATGCTTTAAGAGCCTTGCGAGCTTTTCTTCCAGATAATCAATCTGTTACACTTACAGAAATTAGAGAACAAGCAGATTTTCTTTTGTTAAGTCCCGTCTTTAAAAATGTGGATAAAGAACAGCTTATTAGAGAAGCTGAACTATTCTACAATATCCGTGTAGAGGAATTTAAAATTATAGAGGACAATGCACGAAAAATGCCTTGGATAATTGATAAAAAAGCTACGATTGAATGGAGTTTTTGGAATAGATACAGAGATTATTTGGAAACAGAGAAAAATTTTGCACCTACTATTGTTAATGAATTAGATAGGCTAACAGATAAAATTCTTGATGGCACTTTTGACCCTACTGCAAAAATTCAGATAGGAAAACGAGGTTTGGTTGTTGGACAGGTACAATCGGGCAAAACTTCCAATTATACGGGTTTAATCTGTAAAGCAGCTGATGCAGGTTTTAAATTTATTATTGTGTTGGCAGGTATTCATAATAATTTACGCAGTCAAACACAATTAAGATTAGACGAAGGTTTTTTAGGTTTTGATACGCAACATCAACGAGTTTTTAGCTTGTTAAGTAGTAAATTTCTTGGCGTTGGCAAAAATCCAGCAACAAGGCATCACATAGCACACTCTATTACTTCGAGCTTAGACAAAGGAGATTTTAGTACCGCAGCTTTTAATTCTTTGGGAATTAATTTTGATACAAGGGAAGTAATTATTGCAGTAGTAAAAAAAAATACAACTGTTTTACGCAATCTTCACAAGTGGCTTGCTTCTAAAACACAAGATTTTGGAGATAAACAACTGATTAGAGAAAAATCATTGTTATTGATAGATGATGAGGCTGATAATGCTTCTATCAATACAAGTAAAAACAGCATTACTGCTATCAATAACCACATTCGCAATATTTTAAATTTATTTGAAAAAAATGCTTACATAGGTTACACAGCCACACCTTTTGCCAATGTTTTTATTCCTGTGGAGGAGCAAAAAGATATTTTTCCAAGAGATTTTATTATCAATTTGCCTGCACCTACCAACTATGTGGGACCCGAAAAAGTATTTGGTTTTTCGCCTTTGCAAGATGATAATAACGCAGATTTTGTGCTACCAATGATTTACAAAATCGAAGATGGCGAACAACTTATTTCTGAAAAAGAGAAAAAAGCACCCAAAAACAGCATTGAATTACCTAATTCTCTAAAATTAGCTATCAAAACTTTTATGCTCACTTGTGCCATTCGTTGTGTGCGTGGACAAGACAAAGAACATAATTCTATGCTTATTCACGTTTCTCGGTACAATACTTGGCAAGATTATCTGTTTGAATTGGTGCAAAATACTTTTGACATATATAGGCGTGGAATAGAAATGAATGATGCCGAAACTTACGAGGAACTTAGACAAGTTTTCGAAGGCAATTTGCCAAATCATAAAAATTTTGTGCAAGTAAGTACAGAAATTTTAAATTCTCCCTTGTCAAATTTAGATGCACAAATTCAAGTACATACGTGGGAAGATGTAAAAAATCAAATCTACAAAGCAGTTAGCAAAATACAAGTCAGAAAAATAAATGGTGGTTCAAAAGAAGTTTTAGATTATTTTGAGCATAAAAATGGTTTGTCAGTTATTGCGATTGGTGGCGACAAACTTTCACGAGGTTTAACCTTAGAAGGTTTATCGGTTAGTTATTTTTTGCGGGCATCACGTATGTATGATACGCTTATGCAAATGGGACGGTGGTTTGGTTATCGAGGTGGTTATGTAGATTTGTGTCGTTTATTCACTACAAGAGAACTCAACGAATGGTTTTGCCATATTACCGCAGCTTCCGAAGAATTGCGAAATGAATTTGACTATATGCACAATATTGCAGGGGCAACTCCTGAAAAATACGCATTAAAAGTGCGTACTCACCCTGGATTATTGCAAATTACAGCTTCTAATAAGCTACGTGATGTCAAAGAAATAGAATTTACATTTTCTGGTCGTCTGGTAGAAACCTACGAATTTATAAAAGACGAGGCTATTTTTAAACAAAATTTTGCACATACCTACAAATTTATAGAAAGTTTAGGGCAGAATGATACCACAAACCCCTCCAAAAGTTTTGTTTGGAAAAATATAAAAGCTACCACCATTGTAGATTATCTTTCAGGTTATCAAATGGCAAAAAATCAGCCTTTAAGAAGTGCAGAACCGCAGTTTCTTGTTAAATATATTTCTCAATTGGTCGGTTTAGGAGAATTAACTAATTGGTCAGTTGCTCTTATTAGTAATTCACAAACAAATAATACACACAGCTATAAAATTGCTGGAACAAATCAAAATATTGGTTTAACAGTTCGTAATGCAGATAGTAATTGTAGTTCAGAAACTCAGCAAAATAGACAAGAAAAGGGAATTTACTACCTCAAAAAATCACATATCATAAGTCCAAATCACGAATATATTGATTTGGATAGGAAAATAATTGATGAAAGAATAGAAGAGGAAAGGAAAAAAGGTAAGAAACCAATTTATTTAAGTGGCGAAATTGTACGTAATGAAAGTAAACTACGTAATGCCCAAAATCCTCTGTTAATGCTTTATTCATTGGATACAAAACATACAAAGGGTTTAGAAGATATGCAGCATCTGGAAATTCCTATTATTGGTTTTGCTATTTCTTTTCCAAGAAGTGAGCAAAACGACCAAAAGGTTAATATTTCATACAGCATACAAGGAGGTTTACTTCCTTATTTTCTACAAGATGATTATGATATAAATATAACAGACACTGATAACCCAAATGATGATGAAAACTAAAATCGAAACCCTTTGGGAAATCTTAGAAACTGATGCAAGTTTTCAGACAGGAATTTTACTTAGACGTTATTCGGCAGAAGTAAAACCAGATTTGTATGTGGCTATCAAAAACGCAGAAAAATTGCGTTGTTTGGTTTTTCGTGTCGGCAATGATTTTGAGATAAAAACTATAAATGCCGATAAATTAAAAGAAATCAAAGTTGAAATTATCACAGACGAAACCAATAAAGCTAAAAAACTCTTGCTTTTTATTTTGCTTACACCTTTACATACAGATATTTTTGCGGTGCTTTGCGAAGATTTAATACAGGCTGTTGCCAATGTTGAAAATGAAAATACGTTACTCAAAATTTTGAAACAACGGTTTACTAAATGGCAAAACCTATTTGAAAAACTAAGTAATGCGGGTTTGTCTATTGCGGAACAAAAAGGCTTTTTTGGCGAATTGTATTTGCTAAAAATCTTGCTCGAAAACCTAAAAAATCCTGTCTATGTTTTAGAAACTTGGTGCGGAATGTTGGCAAGTCCACAAGATTTTTATGGGCAAAATCAATGGGCTATCGAAGTGAAAACCACACAAACAAACACCGAAAAATTAGGTATCAATAACGAATTTCAATTAGATGAAACAGTTTTTGAAAACTTATTTTTGTTGCATATTTCGCTAAAAAATAACGAAAAACAAGGTCAAAATCTCAATAATTTGGTGGCAATAATTTTTGATTTATTGCAAAATAACGCACTTGCTACACAACTATTTAAGCAAAAATTATTAGATGCAGGTTATTATGATTTGCACAAAAATCTGTATGAAAATACCTTTTATGAATTGGTTGCAACAGATTTTTATGTTGTGAAAGATGAGTTTCCTCGCCTTATTCCTGCCCATATACACGCAGGAGTTAGCAACACAAAATACCAAATTAGTTTACAGCAGTGTCAAAAATATAGGATTTCACAACAACAAGTTTTAGAAATTTTGCAACAATATACGTAGTGCGGACTTGCAGTACGCACAAATAATTCCCAAATATTTACAAAAAGCACAGACTGAAGTCTATGCTACAATATTATCCGTAACAAGCCCTTTTTTCTTTTGAAAATTTTAAAAATTCAAAATGTACTTTTCTGAGATTTTATCAAAATGCAAAGCTAAGTGATAAACTTAGCTTTTTTTTATTTTTGATAAATATTTCGTTTTTTATTTGTTTTATCAATAATTAAGTTTTATCATTGCAAACAAATAACAAGAATACAGAAAGCAAAAGGGATAACTTTCCTTCAAAAATTAAGGCATAAATGACTACGTTCTATGACCTTTTACAATATTATAAGCCCCTTCTGTATGTTTGAGATGATTATTAACGGATAATTAAGGTGAGACCCTATTCAGATACTCAACCTTTAATACAATTTTATAATTTATAACTCTCAAACTCTTTTCTGTATTCTTGTATTTTTTATTGATTTTCGTTACTTTTCTTTTCGTTTTTTCGACCTCTTTCCACAGAAAAACGCAACGTAACGAGGAAAGTCCACACACAAAAACCACCTTTTTAATACTTTTAAGCCACTTTTTGCACTTCTTAGCAAACAATATACCAAAAATTATAAATCTTTAATTTGTTGCATTATTATACCTAAATTTTTAAGAATAGGTAATGTTTTTTTATTTTCTTCTTGTTCTTTTTTCCTTATATCTATTTCCATTTCCAATAAATCACATAAAGAAATTAGCTTTTCTAATGAAATTTCACTTTTTCCACTTTCAAGCCTTGCATATTGACCCTGTGAAATACCAAGTTTTTCAGCTATTTCAG
>JBIKRY010000241.1:0-7519 GCA_044348925.1 Bernardetiaceae bacterium | reverse complement strand
GACAAAAAACTTAATTCCTAATGTTAAAATAGCAAATAACAGCCACTCTACGTTTTCAGGTATGGATAACATAGGTATAAAATTTATAGGTTGATGAAATTTATTGAAAATATATTCCTTACTACTTTATTGCACATCAAAAGTTTCTATTCTTTCGGTTTCCGTTTCTATCTGTGTTACTAATTCTTGATACCATGCTTCGCCATATTTGCGAATGAGTGGCTCTTTCAAAAATTTATAAATAGGTACGCCGAGTTGTTCTCCTAAACTACAAGCAGGATTACAAATATTCCATCTATCATAATTTAATGCCTCAAAATCTCCATATTTTTTTATCCGAATTGGATATAGATGGCAAGAGATGGGTTTGCGAAACGTGGTTTTTCCGTCTAAATAGGCTTGTTCTATGCCACATTTTAAAGTTTTATTGGCATCATAAATGGCATAAACACACTCTCTATTTTTAATTGTTGGCGTAGAATAATCTCCTTCAAAATCTCTAATATAAAAACCTTGTTCTTCAATACTTGCAATTCCTTCTGCGGACAAATACGGTTTTACTTGGCTATAACTTGCTTCGAGTAATGGTAGTTCGTCTATTTCTAAAGGGGCACCCAAGTCGCCTTCTATGCAACAAGCACCTTTACATTTTTCTATATGACAGACAAAAAACTTGTCTGCAATATCATCACTCACAATCGTATCAGCAACTACTAACATATTTTATAATAAAAGTGTATATTTTTATATGGCTTATAAAAAATCAATAACTTAACAATATTGATTATATTTCTTAAACTTTCCAAATCTTCCTATATTTTCTGCATCTTTTTTTTTAATGTATAATTTTAAATTATTTTTTTATAAATATTGCTAATTTTTTATTGTTTAGGTGCAAAAAATGCAAAGTTTTACATAAAATTTCCTCGTTAAACTTTGTATGTTTCTACTACATATATTCGCCTTTGGGCGAATGAGAGAATCTGCAAAGGTAACTTAGTTCAATAATAAAACCATAAAAAAAGGTTCTTTCTAAAAGCAAGAACCTTTTTGATACACTAAACATTAAAAAAAAATGAAATATCTATGCAATTAATACTTGCTTTTCTAGCAATTTTTTTAGTTCCACAATATTTATTACATCTATAATAAACATATAAGAAATACCCTGAACATTTTTTGCAGCAAAGCCTGCAGCAGCTATTTTCATAGGTATTGGTTCTTTGTTGGCATTTACCAAATGTAGAATTTTTGTATAATTTTTGCCACTTTCCAAACTTCTACTCAATAAAATAAATTCTATTTGTGTATCAAATAATTTTCCCAAAGGTTGCCCCAAAATATCTACAGCCGAATATTGTAAAAATTTGTCTATGTTTTGATTGACTTTTTGTACAATAAAATTATTGTCTGTTTCTATAATTAGGTGCAAAGTATTCATAATACTTTCTTTATTTTCTACATCTTTTTGTGTTCTTCGCATTTCTTCCTGTGTTGTTTGCAATTCTTCTACATTTTGTCGCATTTCTTCCTCTTGCGACCTCAACTGCTCGGTCAAAAGTTGCGAATCTTCCAAAAGTTGCTGTGTTTTTTCATTGGTACGTACTATAGATAGGGTGGAAGCAAAATTTTCTGCAATTCTTTCTATAAAATTGATTTCGTATGTTTCCAAATTTCTAAAAAATGCCATTTCTATTACTCCAAACACGGTTTCATTGAGTTGTAAGGGTACAATCAAAATACTACTTGGATTTGATTTTCCTAACCCAGAAGTAATGTGTATATAATCTTGTGGAATGTCTGTTACATAAAGGCTACGTTTTTCTTGCCATACTTGCCCTGCAAGTCCTTCGCCTAAATAGACTTTTTTGTCCAAATACCGTTGTTTGTCCCAAGCATAACAACCTTGCAAAGTCATCACAGGTTCTTCGGAATTTGCTGCATTTTCGTCTATAATAAAAATTCCGCCTTGATTTGCTTTGACATATTTTACTAATCCAATAATTACTTCTTCGGCAAAACGATTAATACTGTTATAGTTTTCTCGCATAATATCCCCAAATTTGGCTATTCCTTCGGTTGCCCACACACGAATTTGGTCTTCTTGAGATACTCTTTCCAAATTATTTCGCATATTAATTAAGGCATTTCCCAAAATATCATGGGAGCTTAATGGTTGATAATCTTTTGCATACACACCTTGCCCAATGCCTTCTGCAAAAGCTGAAGTAGCTTTTAGTCCATTTACTAATTTTTTGATACTTTTTGCCATATCTCCAATTTCATCACTACCAAATTCTTTTTCATAATCTTTTGGTATGCCTCCTAAAGATAATTCTTGGGCAATATTGTTGAGGTATTTGATTGGAAAAGATACGGATTTAAAAATAAAAATACTTGCAAGCAAACCTGTAATTACCGACAATATTCCTAAAAATATAATAATATTATTTAATTTTACTAATGAATTTGTAACTTCTGTTTCATATTTTTCTTTTTCTGCACGTTTTGCTTTTGCCAAAATTTCTAAACGGTCAATCAAAGCATAAGTAATTGGAATTACTTTGTCTTCTATGATTTCGTCTGTCATAAACTTTTTGGTTGGGTCATTATAGTCATCAAAACGGGACAAAATACCCATAATAGACTGATGTACAATTAACATTTCATCAAAACGAATTACAATAGAATCTATTTCTGCTACTTGTTCTGGTCTGTCCCAAGTTCTTTTTAGGCGACTAATTTTTTCTTTTAGGGCTGGAAACTCAAAATTATGCAATTCTTTGAGGGCTTCTTTATCTGTTTCATTGGCAGGCAAAAGCACCCAATTGGTGATATACATTTTGGCTTTGGTAGCCATAAGAATAAACTTCTCTATAGTTTCTACAGAGGGATTAATATCATTTGCTGATTTTTTGATAGTTTGACGGCTATCTTGCAAAGTAACAATGCTAATAGTTGCGGTAAGTATAAAAATAAGTATGGTAAGCAAATTTGCCAGAATTACTTTTTGCCCTAAGTTCAATTTTTTCATAACATACGTAATTTAGCCCTAAATAAATAAAAATACAAGTAAAAAAACTTTTTTTACAAAAGATATTATTAAGATTTGTAGCATAGACTTTAGTCTGTGCTTTTAAATCATTGATAATCAAGATTTTATAGGCACAGACTTAAGTCTATGCTACAGAATTTAATAATGTCTAAAAAACAAAAAAATTAAGAAGTAATCTAAGTAACAAGACAAAATAAGATTTTATTTTTTAAATGTCCAATTACGTAAAAAATAATTTATATAGCAAAAATAAAATCTATGTAATAAATTTTGTGTCCTTATACCTCATACTGCACCTGCCCCAAATGTTTGCGTGCTTTTTCTTTATTTTCGTTATCTATTATATGTTGTTCTTGTGTTTTACGCCATTTTTTGCGACCTAACATATAATATAACGGAGGAATTATAAATGGAGTTAGTAATAAAGTAGTAATTAAACCGCCAATAATAACCGTTGCTAATGGTCTTTGTACGTCTGAGCCAATACCTGCCGACCTTGCTGCAGGAATTAAACCAATAATTGCTACAAAAAGCATCATCAATATTGGGCGTAATTCGTGGACAGAGGCGTGAATAATTAACTCTTTAAAATCTTCGTATGGTTTTTGTATTTTTGCTCGATTATAGGCAGAAACCAATAGTACGCCTGCCATTACCGACACGCCAAACAAAGACACAAAGCCTACACCTCCCGAAACATTGAAGTTATAACCTCTTAAAAGTAAGGCTGCTGTGCCACCAATTACCGCAAAAGGTACACATAAAATCGTAACAAGTGTATCTTCCACATTGCGATATAATAAAAATAGAAAAACAGTTACCAACAAAAAAGTTATAGGAATTACTAAGCCTAACCTTTTGCCTGCTCTTTCCAAGTTTTCGAATTGTCCGCCATAAATTACATCATAGCCTTTTGGCATGGTAACTTGTGCAGCTATTTTGTCTTGACATTCTTTTACAAAACTGCCTTGGTCTCGTCCTCGCACATTACTACGGACTGCAATCAATCTTTTTCCATCAAATCTTGTAATATTGGTTTGTCCATCAATTAGTTTGATAGTGGAAAGTTGCGACATTGGAATCCTCGCACCTGTGGGAGTAGGAATAAGCATATTTTGAATAGCATCGATATTATCCCGATATTTGGGCAAAAAACGTACCTTCATATCGTAACGTCTGGCACCGTCATATACCGTACCAATGACTTTTCCGCCAATGGCTGCCTCTATCATTAGTTGAATATCACTGACATTAATGCCATATCTTGCAGCATTTTCTCGATTAATTTCTATACTTAGCTGGGTTTGTATGCCTTCTTGCTCGATACTTACTTCGCTGGAGCCTTGAATATTTTTGACAATATTTACAATGCTATCGGCTTTTTTACGCATCAAAATTAGGTCATCTCCAATAATAGAAATTGCCAAATCTGCTGCACTTCCTGTTACTACTTCGTTTACTTGGTCAATGATTGGTTGCCCAAACGAGAAATATGCCCCTGGAATTGCTGCCTCCAACTCATTTTTTATGGTCTTTATTAGTAATTGTTTGGTGGTATCTTTTACCCATAAATCATAGTCTTTCAATTCTACCAAAATTTCGGTACGATTGGTTGCAAAAGGGTCTGTGCCATCATCATTTCTGCCTGTTTGGGTAATGGCATTTTTGACTTGTATATGTTTTGCTACAATGTTGCGAATAGTTGGGGCAACTTTTGCGTTTTCTTGAATAGAAACTCCTGAAGGCAAAAAACAACGTGCAAAAATAGAACCCTCGTCAAGTTCGGGCAAAAATTCTGTTCCTATTTTTGGAATGAGAATGCCAAAGGAAACTACCACAAAAACTGCCCCCACAGCTACCGAAATTTGTGGAACTTTGAGCAAAAGATGTAGCAATTTGTCATAGCCCAAGTCTGCCCAAACTAATAATATATTGCGAATTTCTTTTTTTTCTTTTTTGTAATAGTTTGAGAAAGAGAAACTTACCAAAACAGGAATAATAGTTAATGCACAAATCAATGCACCAATTACCGCAAAAGACAAGGTATAAGCCATTGGCGAAAATAGTTTTCCTTCTACCCGTTGCAGAGTAAACAAAGGCAGATAAGCCAAAATAATAATCATTACGGTAAAGAAAATTTCATTGCCAATTTCTTTCGCTGCATTTTCGCTAACTGCTACAATTCCCTCTTTTCGTTCTACAGGACTTGCCTCTTTGATTCGCCTCACAATAGCCGCCGCCATCACGCAAGCACCATCTACGATAATTCCAAAATCAATAGCACCCAAAGACAATAAATTTGCGGGAATTCCTGCAAATTTCATTAGCAAAAATGCAAAAAGTAAGGAAACAGGTATGGTAATAGCAACAATTAGGGCAGTTCTTACACTCATCAAGAAAAACATAAGTACTGCAACCACAATAATAATACCTTCGGTTAAGGTAAATTTTACGGTTTTTATTGTCCGTTCTACCAATGCCGACCTTTCATAAATAATGCGAATACCTACACCTTCGGGTAGTTCGTTTTCCTCCAATTCTTTGAGTTTTGCTTTCAATTTTACTAATAATTCGGAGGGATTTTCGCCACGCCTTGCCAATACAATGCCTTCCGTTCCCTCACTTTCACTAATTCCTGCATCGGGAACTGCATAGCCTAAAATACCCGATGGGGCAGGTGGTGCAATTTCTACTTCTGCAACATCTTTCAAAAAAATAGGCACACCACCAATCGCAGCCACCACAATATTTTCAATATCTTGTTTGGTTCGAATAGCACCAATGCCTCGCACTGCAAAACCTTGCCCACCACGTTGAATAACATTTCCGCCTGTATTGTGGTTATTTTCTTCGACAGAATTAATCAAGTCTTTGATATTGAGGTTATACCGTTTCAAATCTTCGGGGCTTGTCAATATGTGGAATTCTTTGATAGGACCTCCAAAAATGGTAACATCAGCCACGCCTTGCACCTGCAAAAGATGTGGTTTGATGACCCAGTCGTTTAAAGTCCGCAATTCCATAGGCGTAAACTGCTCGTTTCCCTCCACAACATAGCGAAAAACCTCCCCTACAGGCGTTGTGAGAGGACCTAATTCTGGAGCTACGCCTTCGGGCAATTCGGCATCTTTCATTTTTTCTAAAACCGACTGTCGAGCATAAAAATCATCGACTCCGTCCTCAAAACTCAACTGAATTACCGACAAACCAAAAATAGTTCTGCTTCTACGTGCAATAACTTTTGGCACACCATTTAATGCCCTCTCGATAGGAATGGTAACTTGTTGTTCCACTTCTTCGGCTGCCCTGCCACTATATTGGGAAATAATAACAACATTGGTATCAGAAATATCAGGATATGCCTCAATTTTGAGCTGGGTATAGGTATAATATCCTACAAGACTAATGAACAAAGTTAAAGCAACCACTGCCCAGCGGTAAGTCATGGAAAAATTAATGAGTTTGGAAATCATCGTTGGTAAATTACAATTTTTTTGCTATTTAGTAATTTTTTTCTGAAGTTGGTGGTTTATGAGAAAATTTTAAGGGGAAAATAATTAGATAGAGGAGTTTTTAGAGTTTTTGTACCTTACAATTACAATATTTGCTGTTGAATCGTTGTAAAAAATTGTTGTAATAACTTATATATATGCACTTCGTAAAGTTGTTTTGTTAGTTTAATTCCTAAAAGTAGCATAGAACTAACCGTTCTCTAAGAACTATTAGCTTTTAAATCTCAAACCATTTTTCGAAGTGTATATTTTTCTTATTTATGCAATTAAGCTAATAAAAAAAGAGAAAAATTTTGTTTCATAGATATTTTTTTCTATGTTTATCAATAGTTGTAAAAATTCTCTACCACGCAAGTTGCAAAAAATTTATATTAATCTTAGCTAATTAACATTTTATCATAACTTTATGTATTGCTATTTTCTATATATACGTATGTAAAAACGCAAATTCCACACACGCAAATTTACAAACTCCACACACAAAAAAAACATTATTATCAAGTATTTAAGAATCTATATAAAATACAATTCTTTATAGGTTTTTAAACACATGATAATCAAGTATTTACCTTAAAAATACTTGCAAAGAACTTGCCGAAAGACTTGCACGGTGGCAACTAATTAGCGTTGTTTGTGATGTAATAAAAACACATAAACACTTGATAATCATGCAGTTACAAAATATTTTAAATCAAAATAGCACTAAAACGTATAAGATACAACAACTTATAAATTTAGGTTTAACAAGAACAGAAATTACGCAAATCATAGCAGACCACTACCAAACAGCAGCTAATTATGGTTTTGTTCAGAATGTATATGCTAAAATGCAAAGCCAAAACACTTTACAAAATAACCTACCACAAGCAATAAGTTTTATGCCAAGCACCTTCAATAAAAGATTTGGTGTAGAAATAGAGAGTTATGGCATTCAGAGAAGTAATTTAGAAAG
>JBIKRY010000027.1:0-24102 GCA_044348925.1 Bernardetiaceae bacterium | reverse complement strand
ATCTAACTCAGTAATAAGTTTATCTACAGGGGTTTTGTCAAATTTTTGATTTCCCCCACAAGATACAAAGAATAAAGCTACAATAGCGAAAATACTCCAATGTTTTAACATAGTTTTGTTCTGTTTTTAAGTTATGTAATCAAGTTTTTAACGTAAAATAGCAATAGATAGTTTTAGGATATTTTACGTTCTTCTACATAAATAGCAATACGGTTGATGGCACTTTCCAAAATTTCCAAATTTGGCAAAAATACAAGCCTAAAATGGTCTGGTTGTTTCCAATTAAACCCTGTGCCATGTACCAATAATACTTTTTGCTGTTTTAGCAAATTTAGGATAAATTCTTGGTCATCTTTTACTTTAAATTTGGCAATATCTATTTTGGGAAACATATAAAAAGCCCCTTTGGGTTTGCTACAACTAATGCCATCTATTTCGTTAAGTTTTTGGTAACAATAATCTCGTTGTTTGCGTAATCTTCCGTTTGGCAAAACCAATTCATTGATACTTTGATAGCCACCTAAAGCCGTTTGTATGCCTAATTGTGCTATTACATTACTACATAGACGCATACTCGACAAAACATTTAAGCCCTCGATATAAGAATCTGCATTTTTTTTATTGCCACTCACAATTAACCAACCTGCCCGAAAACCCGCAGCACGATAATTTTTGGATAAGCCACCAAAAGTTAAAAATAGGGTTTCATCAGAAAAAGATGCAGTAGAAAAATGTGCAACATCATCATATAAAATTTTATCATAAATTTCGTCAGAAAATACAATTAATTGATGACGAACTGCCAACTCTACAAATTTTTGCAATAATTCTGACGAATATACCGCACCTGTTGGATTATTTGGGTTGATAAGCACAATTCCTTTAGTTTTTGGGGTAATTTTGCGTGCAATATCTTCTAAATCGGGATACCAATCAGATTCTTCATCACACAAATAATGGATAGCACGACCTCCAGCAAGATGGACAGCCGAAGTCCACAATGGATAATCGGGTGAAGGAATAAGGATTTCATCTCCATCATTCAACAAAGCCTGCAAAGACATCAAAATTAATTCACTTACGCCATTTCCAATATAAATATCATCTACCGAAATGTTTTTAATAGATTTGGATTGTGTGTAGTGCATCACAGCTTTGCGGGCAGCAAATAAACCTTTAGAATCGGAATAGCCTTGTGCAGTGCGTATGTTATTGATAATATCTTGCACAATTTCGTCAGGAGTATCAAAACCAAAGGGAGCAGGATTGCCAATATTTAGTTTTGTAATATTAAAACCCTGTTTTTCTAAAAGTTGTGCTTGTTCAAAAATAGCACCGCGAATGTCATAATGGACATTATTTAATTTATTACTTTTTGTAAACATTTTATTAAATTAGATTTTATTTATGTTACATGATGTAAAAACCGACTGTGTGGTAAATTCCACACTACAGATTTATTCAATTACTTTAATTTCTGAAATAATATGTTCCTCACTTACATATTTTTCAATATAGACATTATCCGTTGTTAATCCACTTTTGCGAGCAAAATCAACGAGCATACGATTAATTTTTTCGGGATTTGGTGCTACACTTACATGGGCTTTTATTTCGGCACGAACTGTTTTCATACTTGGAAAATATTTAATTTGATAATCTTTTGCTAATTTTACTTGCAAAGTATCCTCTACCATTACGCCAACAAACACAGATACAGAATCTTTTTCGGCATCAGGATTTCCACGATAGACAATAGTTAATGTTCCTTGAATTACTTTATTCGTCATATCTTCGTGTGTCTGTCTTATCAATTCTCGCAAAGCCTTATCTCTGCCAAAACCAATATATTTTTTACCGACCATCGAAAATGGTAAGGTTTGCACTTTGCTAATTTGGGGTTTTACCAAACCTCCACGATTAAAATACATTAGTAAAAGTATGGCTAAAATGCCAATTACTAAAATGTAAGCTATTTTTTTTGTCATCAATAATTAGGTTTTATTAATTTTTGTAGCATAGACTTTAGTCGCGATGCCTTAATCTGTGCTTTAAAAGTATTGGTAATCAAAGAGTTATAGGCACAGACTAAAGTCTATGCTACAAAAATTACTCATTTATTGCATATCTATCTTCCCCACCATCTTGATAAGACAACAAAATTGCTACATTTTTTTGATTTTCTAACACAATTTTTAATTTTATATCTGTCGAAGTGCTAAGATAAAAAGTAGTTTCATCTACAGGAAGTAGCTCTATTTTAGGTTTTCCTGCTCGTTGATAATATAGTTTATTTTTTTCTACGGATAAAGTTCTTACTCCATATACGCCTATATAAGATTGTAATTTTTCGGAATTAACTTTAAACATCTTTTCTTTTGCTTGCAAAACCTCTAAAGTCCATTGATATGCTGTTTTTTCTTTGCCATTTGCCAAATTTACTATTTTTTCGGCTGCCAAAATTTGTGCTTTTTCTACTGCTTTTTCGGCTTCAATCTTCACATCTGGAATTACGCCAACCCCTTCCCAATTAGTGCCTGTAATAGGATTAATTGTTTTTTCAGTTGGCAAAAACAAGCTAAATAAATTAGTTAAAATTTCGGTATTTCCTGCATTTGCTCCTCCTGCACTCACTTCGCCAACAATCGTAGCACGGTGCAAACTTTGTAAATTATATGCCAATGCTTCGGCTGCCGAAAACGTATTTTTACTAATGAGAACATATACAGGAATATTTGGCATCTTTGTACCTTTTAGATTTGCAATCGTAAACAAAGAAGAACTTGTATTGCTGGCACGATGATAAAAATTGTTTAAATGAATAGTAGTATCTTTTTTATATAACTGACTGATAATCACTTGTATAAGGGCAACATCTCCACCTTTACTATAACGCATATCCAAAATAATAGCATTGCTTGTTGCCAAAAAGTTTAATGCTGTAATCGTATTTTCTGCCGAATAAGCAGGCGAAACAAATTCATCTATGCGAAAATATCCGATATTTCCTTCCAACATTTTTATCTCTTTCAATCCATAACTTTGTCGTCTAATTTGCGATTCATATTTTCGCAAATTTTCCAACGCATTATTTTGTGTACTTTGTACTTGAGTAGCAATACCAACAGGGTCAAAAGCAAGATTCAAATGTTTATCTTTGCTTATTTTTCTCATTTCCTCATTTACTTTTTCGGCAAATAGCACAGGATTGCTTAACTTATCATACAAGCCATTTTGTAAATTATTTTGTAAAGTTTTCGTAATTTCTGTAGCTTTTTCTGCCGAAACATAAAAAATAGATAGTCTTTTGCAAAGACTATCTATAAGCATTTTTTTGTCTATAGCTTGTAAAACTGTTACTTGTTTGTAGGAATTTTGTTGAGCATTGCTATTGGTTAAACAAAATAGGAGTAAAAAAGCAATAAAAAATATTTTTTTCATAGACAGTAACAGCAAGTATTTAAAGTTTATATATGTATTATTAAATTATCTATTAACCGAATTTCTCCCATAAAAATAGCTGTAGAAATAGCTACTTCTTGTCCTTTCTGTATTTCTGTTAAAGAATTTAAGTAGATGAGGTCTGTAATTTCAAAGTATTCTATTTGAAATTCCTTGTAATTACTAATAAAATTATAAAAAGCATCTTTAATGCTGGCAACACTTTTTTCTGTTTTTGCCATAGTAGCCACCATTTGCAAACCTTCATAGATTTTTGGTGCTATGATACGTTGTTGTGCAGTGAGTCGTCTATTTCGCGAGGACATAGCAAGTCCATCAGCCTCTCTAACCGTTGGCACAATGACTATTTCTACATCAAAAGCATAATCTCTTACTAATTGTTTGATAATTACACATTGTTGCAAATCTTTTTGCCCAAAATATGCTTTAGTTGGCTTAATACTATGAAAAAGTTTGGAAACAATTAGCCCTACCCCATTAAAATGCCCTGCCCGATATTTTCCTTCCAATACCTTTTCTGTATCTCCAAAATGGAGCATTGTATGCACTGGTTCTGGATACATAGTAGTATCTGTAGGAAGAAACAAATAATTACAACCTATTTCTTCCAACATTTGCCTATCTTGTTCCACAGTACGCGGATATTTTTCTAAGTCTGTTGCATTATTAAATTGTGTAGGATTTACATAAATACTACAAATCACTATATCATTCTCTTGTTGTGCTTTGCGTATCAATGCCAAATGTCCTTCATGCAAAGCCCCCATAGTTGGAACAAAACCAATAGTTTTGGTACTTAAAAATGGCTTTAGTAGTTTTTTTATTTCTTGTGTTGTATGTATTGTAAGCATAAATGACAATAATCAAGGTGTTTGTTTGTGCCAAATTGGTTGATGGTGGCAAAGCAATTATTTACTATTTGCTATTGCCTGTGTTATGTCTGCCAAAATATCCTGATGATGTTCCAAACCTACCGAAAGTCTAAGTAAACCTTTTGTAATACTTACTTTTAGTTGTTCGTCTGTCGAGAGTTTGGAATGGGTAGTCGAAGCAGGATGGGTAATAATACTGCGTGTATCCCCCAAATTGGCGGTAAAAGAAATCATTTTTAGGCAATTAATAAAACGTATAGCCCTTTCTTCGCCTCCTTCGAGTTCAAAAGTAAGCAAAGCTCCGCCCAAACGCATTTGTTTTTTTGCTAAAGCATATTGTGGGTGTGAAGGCAAATGTGGATATTTTAGCCACGCTATTTCGCTGTGTTTGGATAAAACTTCGGCAATTAGCATAGCATTTTGGCAATGTTTTTCCATACGAACCGCCAAAGTTTCTAAACTTTTGGACAATATCCAACCATGAAATGGCGACAAAGCAGGTCCCGTATGTCTTGCCAAAAATCTAACTTCTTGTATCAATTCTTTCCGCCCCAAAACGGCACCACCCAAAACTCTACCTTGCCCGTCTATAAATTTGGTAGCAGAATGGGTAACAATATCTGCACCCCAAGCTATTGGATTTTGAATATATGGCGTTGCAAAACAATTATCTACATTCAAAATAAGTTGGTGTGCTTTGCTTAATTTTGCTAATTTTTCCAAATCTAAAATATCTAAGCCTGGGTTAGAAGGACTTTCTACAAAAATCATTCTTGTAGTTGGTGTAATATATTTTTCCCAATTATCCAAATCATTCCAATCTGCATAAGTATAACTAATGCCCCAGCGTGGCAAAAGTTGCGTAAGAATTTGATGCGTAGAGCCAAACAGAGAACGTGATGCTAAAATATGGTCGCCAGCACGTACAAAAGATGCAATACTCACAAACATCGCAGCCATACCCGAAGCCGTTGCAATACCATCTTCTGCACCTTCCAACAAACAAAGTTTTTCGATAAATTCATCATTATTAGGATTCGAAAAACGAGAATAAATATTGCCTTCTATTTCTGAAGCAAACAAAGCTCTTGCTTGTTCGGCATCATCAAACATAAAACTCGAAGTAGCAAAAATAGGAACACTATGCTCTCGTTGTGTAGAACGTGGTGTTTGGGTGCGAATGGCATTGGTTTCAAAATTTTCGTACATGGTAAGGCTTATTTATGGCTTTTGAATTTGGAAAGAATAGGTAATTTCGGCAGTTTTCTCTAACATTCTGGAAACCGAGCAGTATTTTTCGAGTGATAAGTCTATGGCTTTTTGCACTTTTTCGGTATCCAAATTGCCTATTAACGTATAATGTAGATTAATCTTTGTAAATACTTTAGGAATGGAGTCTGCTCTATTGCCTTCTACAGTTATGCGAATATCTTGTAACTCTTGGCGTTGTTTTTGTAGAATAGAAATAATATCTATAGTGCTACAACCACCAATCCCTGCCAAAAGCAACTCCATAGGACTCATACCTTGAGGAGTACCCTGCGAACTATCCATCAAAATAGTTTGATGTGTTTCATTTTCGGCTTGCATCAAAAAATGCTCTTGAATTCGTTTTATTTCAATTTTCATTACAGATATTATTAAAGTTTATAGCATAAAATATAATTTTATTAAAATTAAACTATATTTTAGTTTACAATAATAGATTTTTAGTAGATTTTCTATACCGTTTCACGTTGTTTTGCTTCCAATTCACGTGTATATTGTACACTCATTTCGATTCTACGATTTTCTATAGACCTATTATACATCCTTTTGTCTTCGTCTGATAAGTTTTCGTAACGCAATTTTTCTTTTGCCTTATCCAAACCTTTTGCTTTGAAAGTGTCTTTTACTTCGCTATTTTTTAGAAAATATATCCACTCATCAAAAGTGTTTTTAGCAATATCATTAAAGTTGTTCACTTTCAAAATAAAATATTTTGGAAAAATGTCAGCTACTTTTTCTATTTTAAAACCTTGTTTTTGTAAAGTGGTAGGTAATAAAATATCGTTTTTGGATAAACCAATAAACTCTCCTTTGTATTCGTACACATAATCTTTACCTTGTCCTAAGCCGAAGTAAACAATATTGATAGAATAAATTTTTTTGATTGTGCCATATAGTTCTCCTTCTTTGATATATTCTGTTACTAACTTTGAAACACCATATAACATACGATGAAAATAGCGGATTGCCGCCCAATCAACTTCGGAGTCGTTTTGTACTTCTATTAACAGTAATTCATTGTTTTGGGATTTTACTAAAATATCTACCCGATTATATTTGTCGTACTCATCTTCCTGATTACCTTCACTTTCCAAAACACTTTCTATTGTTACATCAAAACGAAGTAACTCTGATAGAAAACCCTCTAAAATACCAAAATTGGCTTTATGGCGTAGCAATTTTTTCATTGCCCAATCAAACCGAATTAACTTTTTAGTCATATTTTTTGTGTAAAAATTTAATAAAATTTTACCTTTTAAACAAAACCTAACAAGGAATAAAATCACTTATTAGGTTTTGTTTGTACTTTTTTAGCAGTCTTTTATAGGGCAAGGAATAGGTTTTCCTTTTTGTATTTTTCTGCCACTACGACTGCCATTTTTGCTACTGCCACAACTTGTCAAAACAGTAGTAGAACATACCAAAAAGGCAAGTAAACAGATAGCAATAAAATTAGATTTTACAAGAGTTTTTTTCATACAAAAAATTAAGAGATTGGCTACTTATTTGGTTTGTAGGCTTTCTTTTTGTATTGATTTGGTGTCCATGCAGTACGAGGTGCATGCAGACAACCTGTTGTTGATAAAACAAACAACAATATCAAAGTTCGCAATAAGATTTTCATAAAACTTGGCTTAAAAATTTTGCTTAGTGTGTTGCATTTCTTTTTGTCAAAGGCGACATACCCATTTTAATATGGCTCAATTTACTTTTTTTCTGTCCTTTGCCATACGCAGGACGATAAGGTGTCCAACCCGTAATAATTTCGCTATTGCAACTCGTCAAAGAGCCTAAACAATAGATAGAAAGTAGCACCAAAATATATTTTTTCATCTTAGTAAATTTTCAAAGTAAAATAATAATAGACGTGATTCAAGTAGTATAAACTTTTATTTCTATTTTTTTTGTATAACTTTTGTAGTAGGTTTACTATTTTGTTTAGCATATTTTTCTTTTTCCTTTACTTCTTTTTCTACTTCTCGCAAATATTCCAAAATATCTCCCAAAATTTCTTCAGGTAAATTATTGATTAGTCTTGTTATTTGTTGCTTAATTTCCATTTCTGTTATTTTCTATTAATTTTGCAAACTAAACTATTTTTTATTTAAACAATGTATTTTAGTAATCTAAATTTATGAAAAAAATAATTAAAGCAAATGTAGTAAATATTTTGGCAAAAACCATTACTCCAGCAGAGATTTATATAGAAAATCGCAAAATAGTTGATATTATTCCAATAAAAGAGTTGCAAAAGCAATTTGCTTTGCCCGGTTTTGTCGATGCCCATGTCCATGTAGAAAGTTCGATGCTTGTGCCTTCAGAATTTGCACGTTTGGCGGTGGTGCATGGCACAGTTGCTACAGTTTCAGACCCTCACGAAATTGCTAACGTATTAGGGGTGGCTGGGGTTGAGTTTATGCTCGAAAATGCCCAAAAAGTTAATTTTAATTTTGCTTTTGGCGTACCTTCTTGTGTACCTGCCACTACTTTTGAAACCGCAGGTGCTACCATTACTGCCGAAGATATAGATTATTTGTTTAGCAAGCATAAACTCAAGTATCTTGCCGAAATGATGAATTACCCAGGGGTGTTATATGACGATAAAATGGTTATGGAAAAAATTGCGATTGCAAAAAAACATAATAAAGTTATAGATGGACATGCACCAGGGTTGCGGGGAGAACAGGCAAAAAAATATATTTCGGCAGGCATAAGCACAGACCACGAATGTTTTTCGGAAGCAGAGGCATTGGATAAATTACATTTTGGAATGAAAATATTGGTAAGAGAAGGAAGTGCAGCCAAAAATTTTGAGGCTTTAGCACCTTTATTGGCAGTACATTATGAAAATATGATGTTTTGTTCTGATGACAAACACCCTGATAATTTATTGCTAAGTCATATAGACGAATTGGTCAAACGTGGAATGAAGGCTACTGATGGTGATATTTTCAAAATTTTGCAAGTTGCTTGTATCAATCCTGTCAAACATTATGGTTTGGAAGTAGGATTATTGGAAATTGGTGATGATGCAGATTTTATTGTGGTAGATAATTTAGAAAATTTTGGGGTAAAACAAACTTATATCAAAGGCGAATTAGTGGCAGAAAATGGCAAAAGTTTACTTCCAAAAGTAGCATTTTCTATTCCAAATTATTTTGATACAGACCTAAAAACGGCAAAAGATTTTGCAATTACAGTTCCTACAAACATAACATCTTCGATAGATTTGGCAAAAATTCGGGTCATAGAGGCTTTTGATGGCGAGTTAATTACCAAAACTTTTATTACAAAACCCAAAGTAGAAAATAATAGCTTGGTGGCAGATATCGAGAAGGATATTTTAAAAATGGCAGTGGTCAATCGGTATCAAAAAGGCGTAAAACCTGCACTTGCATTTATTAAAAATTTTGGTTTGAAAAAAGGTGCAATAGCCTCCTCGGTTGGGCATGATTCGCATAATATTACTGCGGTAGGCGCCAATGACGAAGATTTATGCAAGGCTATTAATGCAGTAATTGCAAGCAAAGGCGGAATTTCGGTGGCTTGTGGCGATGAAATTTATCATTTGCCTTTGCCTGTAGCAGGAATTATGTCGGCAGAAGGTGGCGAAAAAGTTGCACAAGATTATATTATTTTGGATAATGAAGCAAAAAAATTAGGAAGTACACTCAAAGCACCATTTATGAGTTTGTCTTTTATGGCGTTGTTGGTAATTCCTGCTTTAAAATTGAGTGATAAAGGACTTTTTGATGGCAATGCTTTTCAATTTGTAGATTTATTTGTAGAATAATTTTTTCTTTACCACATAGTACACATAGAAAATAAAATAAAAGTGAAAAAATATATCAAAATTAGTTTATTTATACTTGCAGGCTTGTTTTTTGGCTATTGGCTGTGTGTGATTGGACTTACGATTTGGGATAAATCTTCCAAATCGGCAGTTTGGTCGTTGATTCCCGCAGATGCTGTAGCAGTTTGGCAGCTACCAAATGCAGCACAAAATTATAAAAATTTGGATAGTACCGCCATTTGGAAAAATTTGAAAACCAGCCCAACGGGCAAACTATTGGCAGAAAAAGCAAATATTTTGGCTATTTTGGCAGGCGAAGGCATTGCAATAGATACGTATTTGCAAGATAAATCTATTACCATTAGTTTACATAGCACTGCAAAAGGAAATTTTGATTTTATTTACTTTATTCCAATTTCTGTAAAAGATAATACCTTATTTCGAAGTGCTTTAGAAAATATTTTGGCAAGAAATCAAGCAAAAATTGAACAAAGAAATTATCAAGGCATTGAAATTCAAGAAGTTAAATTTCCTACACACACACAACTTTTTTCGTATGCCATGTATAAAGGTTATTTTGTGGGAAGTTTTACGTCTTTTCTGCTGGAAGAAACTATCCGAAATATGAATGAATTAGGGCGTAATAATTTTTATACGGTCAATAAAACTGCTTTTAAGATTCCCAAACCAAACGAAAAAGAAATGGTTTGCTATTTTAATTCCCAAAAATTTCCTACTTTTTTACAAATTTTTTACAAAGATTCTCTCAAAACACAAACGTATAGCATAGAAAATTTACAAAAAAATGGTTTTTACCAAATAGAATTAGATAAAAGAAAAGTAATTTTTAATGGTACACAAAATATAAAGCCAGATAGTGAATTGGCTTTATTTACAGAAATGAAAGGTACTGCTTGCGATATGTTGCCACAATTTTTGCCCAAAAAAACAGCTTTTCTTTATCGAGTATATTTGGATAATCCCGAAGAGTTTTTTAACCGAATAGCTTTGCAAAATAAGATAAAAGAAAATACAGAAAAAAATATAGCAGAGAATCCAGCAGAAAGTTCTATTATAAATTCTAATTATATTAGTTTTTCGGAATTTGTAAATTATTTGGAGGGAGAAATAGCTGTAGCAAGTTTGGAGCCTGTAGCAAGTGCAAAAATGCAAAAAGTATTGTATCTCAAAGTAAAACAGCCTTTGGAATTGAGCAAAAAATTAGAAAATTATGCAAAAGAATTAGCAAGTCAAGCAAAAGATACCCTGTTTTTTGAAAATTACAACCAACAAAAAATTATCAAATTGAATTATGCAGAGTTTCCAAAACATCTTTTTGGAGACACCAAACATACAAGTTTTGCAGCTAATTTTGCAGGTTTTCCAAGTACCTATTTTACCTTTATCAACAATTATTTGTTGCTTGGCAATAGCCCAAAAGCCATTGCAAGTGTATTGGCAGATGTAGAAAATGAACAAGTTTGGGCAAAAATTTACCAAAATTCTATGCTATTACGCACTTTAGAAAAACCTTCGTCAGTCTGTTATGTTGCTAATATTTTTAGGGCTTGGAATATTGCCACCGAACAACTCAATCCAACTTGGCAGCAATTTTTTGAGGAGCATAAACGGCAGTTTCTGCGTTTTGAATTTGCTATTTTTCAAACCGAAATACCCGAAGAAGAAATAGCAAATTCACAAATTAGCTTACTACACAAAGATTTTGAAGAAACAGGCATTGCAAAAAATGCTCGTGTGATGTACGAAACAAGTTTCTATAACACTTTACTTAGCAAACCTTTTGTCGTGCTAAATCCAATAGACAAAAGTAAAGAGGTTTTGGTGCAAGATGTGGCATATCATCTGCATTTATTGGCGGTAAATGGCAAAAAAATATGGCATTTTCCTGTGGGAAGTCCTATTACCAAACAAGTCTATCAAGTAGATATTGCTGATAACAGACAAACTAATGGACAAAATAATAAACAAACAAATTACCTTTTTGCTGCCCAAAATAAGTTATTTTTAGTAGATAGAAAAGGGCAATCTGTTGCAAATTTTCCTGTAGAATTGCCTAATTGTGGCACTATTGAATTTTTGTCTTTGATAGATTATGATAACTCCAAAAATTACCGTTTTGCAGCCATTGATACTGATGGAAATTTGTTTTTGGTGGCAAAAAATGGGCAAATTTTACAAGGATTTGAGCCTAAAAAATTAGCAGGTCAAGCTATTGCACCACTTGCACATATTCGTACTGCGGGCAAAGATGCTTTGCTTGCCATGAGCAAAGAAGGAATTATTAATTTGTTGAAAAGAAATGCAGAAAGTTATGCTAATTTTCCTGTAGGTATTGGAACTTTGCTTACTAATTATTATTTTATTCAACAAAATATAGATTTCCCAGCTACTACTATTACTTTTTTGAGTACACAAGGAGAAATCATTACGCTAAACTTGTTAGGAAAATTGGTAGCACGTAGCAACTTAGAAAGACCTCTTAGCCAATCTATATTCAAACTCGTAGCTGACCAAATAGCAACCACAGATTATATTTTTAGTCGCCAAGATGATAAAATTATCGTATTTTTTGATAAAAAGTTAAAGTATTTGTTTCAGAAAGAATTTGGCGAAAAAACCGAAAAAATAGTGCAGTATTTTAATTTTGGTGCAAATATAGAGATTATAGCTGTAACCAATACGCACACACAAAAACTATCTTTGTACTATTTGAATGGAGATGTGCTTTGCGAAAATTTGGAAAGTGAGCAAGAAATTAGCCTATTTTTCAATGAAACTAAAAACGAATTTCTTATTTACAGTATTTTTGGCAATAGAGTTTTTGCAAAAAGAGTTGCAAAAATGTAATAATTATGTAATTTTATTAGTTTTTATTGTTAGTTTTGTCGATATTTGCATTAAATTATTGCTATGCCACAAGAAAAAATTATTTTGGGAGTAGACCCTGGTACGGTCATCATGGGTTATGGCGTTATTCAAGCCATAGGAAATCAGGTTACAGTATTGCAATATGGCGTAATCCATCTGGATAAATTTGACGACCATTCTCTACGATTAAAGAAAATTTTTGAACGAATAGAAAGTATAATTACAGAATTTCATCCTGATGAGATGGCATTAGAAGCACCATTTTTTGGCAAAAACGTACAAGCTATGTTAAAACTTGGACGTGCTCAAGGCGTTGCAATGATTGCTGCCTTAAAACACGAAATTTCTGTAACCGAATATGCACCCAAAAAAGTAAAACAATCTGTAGCAGGTAGTGGCAATGCGTCTAAAGAACAAGTAGCCTCGATGCTCATGCGACAATTACATTTACAAAATATCCCTGAATTTTTAGATGCTACTGATGCTTTAGCAGTTGCTTTGTGTCATTTTTACCATGCCAAAAATGCCACAGGAAGTGGTGGCACCAAAAAAAGTTGGAAAAGTTTTGTTGCCGAAAACCCAGATAGAATAAAATAGTAGCACTACAACTCTATGCCAAGCACCAAAATATCATCTGTTTGGGAAGATTTGCCACGCCAATTTTGATGTTCTGCCAATAAAATATCTTCTTGCAACTCTATACTTGTTTCTTGTATTTCTTGTAAAGTATTTTTCAACTTTCTGCCCGTAAATTTTTTGGGATTTTCGGCATCACTAAATTGGTCGCCAAAACCATCTGTATAAAGATATAGCCTATCTCCTATTTGATAGCTAATTTGGTGTTTTTCTACGTGCCATTTTTCGGGCATAAAACTACCGCCAATAGATACTTTATTGCCCTTGATTTCGGTCATTTTTTCTCCCGAAAATAGCAACAAAGGACGATGCACTCCTGCAAATTCTATCTCTTGTATCACTTGATTAATCACACAAATAGCCACGTCCATACCATCTTTATTATTATTTGCCTCTTGTTTTAGCACTTTTTGGACTCCTGTATGCAATTTGCTTAGTATTTTTTCGGGGGAAGTAATTTTTTGGTGCATTACAATTTGGTACAATAAATTATTTCCAATCATAGACATTAAAGCCCCTGGTACGCCATGCCCTGTGCAATCTACCACAGCAATAATTTGTACTTGTATGGCAATATGTTCTACCAAAATAGTTTCGTTATTAGTTGTTTGCAAATTTACGGCTTGGCTAATTCCCTCTATATTTATTTTCCAATCTTGTATATTTTCTGTACTGTTTGGTTTAGCTAAATGACCAAATTTGGCAAATTGTTGGTTTGCTTTGCGTACAGGAATTTGTATTTCTGTTTCTTGAAACCAATAAAAATCTCCACTGACAATATGTTTTGGTTTGAATAAGATAAAAAAGTTAGCAAAATTATTTTTTAATAGTTCTCTATCAGGCAACATAGCAGACTGTATTCTTTCCGCATAATGTATGCTTGCGGTAATATTTTGATTTTTCCGTTCCAAATCTAAATTTAAGTCTTGCAAAGTATCATTCGTAATTTGCAATTCGTCATTTAGTTCGTCTTGTTCCTTCATTTTCTTGGCTAATTGTTTTGCCATTGTTTGCATTTGTGTTGCGAGCATACCAATCTCATCATTTTTGTGGGTAGTAAGTGCAAAAGTAGTATCTAAATGCCCATTTCCCCACGCATTTGCAGCACGACTCAACTGTACAATAGGCTTGGAAACATAACGACCAAACAAAATAGCCAATAACAAAGATAGCAATAAGACAGGAATAAAAGCATAATAAATTTTTTGACTTAATTTTTTGGCAGCCAAAAATGCCATTTCTCTTGGAATTTTTAAGACAAAAATCCATTGGTGTCCTGCATAATTCAAATAACCTTCTTGTTTTTGGTACAAATAAATTTGCTTATTATGCACAAAATAATGCGAAGAAATAGCCTCGCCATCTTCTTCAGTTTTTTGTTGGGCAAGTTGCGAATATTTGTGAATCAACTGAATATCAGGGTGTTTATCTATTAGAATTTTATCTTCTGTGTGGTTGGAATATAGCAAAATTCCGTTAGTATCCATCAAAGCAATAGACATATTTGGCAAATTTTCCCCTTCAATAACCTCACTAAAAACATCATACAAACTATGAATCAAAACCCTCGAAACGACCAAACCTATTCGTTGTCCTTCTGCATTGCGAACTACTGCCGCAAAGTGCATTACCACACTTTGCAAAGATTCTGAATAGGAAACATCTAAAACTGCATCTTCTTTTTCTGATTGTAACCAATAATTTGTATAAGAATGTTGTTTGCCGATAGATTTTTCTTCGGTATCTGCAATTCTAACTCTATTAGCATTAAAATAAGAAATACTTACATATAGTTTGTTTTGTTGTTTAAATTTTTGTAATCTTTGTGCAATTTGGCGTTTGTTTCGGCTGGTATCTGTAGCTAAAATAACATCTTGCGACAAATTTTTAATATCAATTAATCTTTCATAAATAAAACGGTCTGTATTTGCGATTGCATATTTGGATTCTCTTTCCAATTTAAAACGAATTTCTTGCTCCAACGATGCCTTTGTTTCCCGATTTACCAGCACAAATAATAATGTACCACAAAGCAAAACCAAAAATAAAGACAGTAAAGTAAATTTTATAGAAATTTTCATTCTTATGTAGTTTTATCGTGTAGTTTGATGACGTTATACTTTTCCACAAAATACGCCTTTATTATCCACTTTTTTTTTACATACTTGTAAATTCCTTGTTACCAAACAGTTATTTTTTGTGTTTGAATGTGAATTTCTTACTAATTTTTAGAAATATTGTTTTCTCTACACCAAATAATTACTTACCTTGCAAACACAAGTAGCAAATAAAATTTGCGAATAAATTTGTAAAAAAGTTAGCAAAAATCTAAATATATTATTATGGCTTTTCAATTCAAAAGTACCTATATCGGCGAACTCCGCACCGAATCTGTGCATTTTCAATCTAATACTACCATTATTACAGATGCCCCAACAGACAATCACGGCAAAGGAGAATCTTTTTCGCCTACAGATTTGCTTTGTGTGGCGTTGGCAAATTGTCAAATGACTACTATGGGAATCGTAGCACAAAGAGATAATCTTGATTTGCGAGGAATGACTTGTGAAATAGAGAAAATCATGCAGGCAAGCCCAAGAAAAGTAGCCGAAGTAGTAATTCATTTAACTATTCCAAATCCCGAAAGATTTAACGAAAAAGAAAAAACTCTCCTCCGAAATGCAGCTTTGCAATGTCCTGTAGCTCGAAGTTTGGCAAGTGATGTAAAACAAAATATTACATTTAATTTTTAATCAAAACATACACATCAATCAGAAAAAAATAAGATAAAACTAACAGTTTTCTAAGCATTGTTATACTAAAAATTAAAAAGATGTCATCTTTTTTTCAAAGATGACATCTTTTTGTTCTGCTTTTTATAAAATTATTTTAGTTTTATAGTTCTTAAATCCTACAACCATTTTCCTAAAAATTTCCCACTGTAAAGCCAAATAATAGACGCAAATCTGAATTTTGTCTGCCTGCCACCACAAAACTTTCGTAAGTATAGTCTAACGTAGATTGTAAACTAAACCAACCATTTAAGGGAACACGAAAAACATTTGTCCAACTACCTCTAAAATTGCTATTAGATAAAGATGGTTGCAAAAATATCGTATTATTAAACAATAATTTTCCCCTAAAAAAAGAACAATTAGCCAAAATACGTGTAGAATTTCGGACTACCTCCACATCTACCAATTTCAAAAAATCGGTATTTTCGTAGATAATAGCATTGGTAATGGAAAGATAAGGTACTATCGAATATTTTTTTGCCTTTTCGGCATCTATCCGAATTACCTGCCAACCAATCCCTGCACCTCCCAAATAGCGTTGATTAATTCCTCGCAAATTACTAAATTCATAAGTTCCAAACACAATTCCATAAAACCGTTTTTCAGACCAAAAAGAATGATTAAGATTTGCTATCAAATCATCTTCCGATTTTCTATTATCCTTTTCGCCATAAATATAATTAATATCTGCGTTTAATTTGTAAATATTGCGTTTATCTCTATATTGTAAGCGATGAATAGCACTGAAAAGTACCCGATTTACATTGCCTGTATTTATTTGGCTATTGCCAACAAACTGAAAAGTAATAGCAGGAATTTTTTTGGCGGGTTTATGATTTGCCAATTTGATAGAATCTAAAGCAAGTTTTAACATAGTTTTTGCCTGCACAGTTGCCAAAGAGTCTATTTGTTTTTGCTGATTTTGTTGAGCCTGTGTACCATAGACGGCTGAAAAAATTATACACAGCACAAAAAATATATTTTTCATTTTCCTTTAAAATTAAAAATGTCTATCATTTATTAGAGTTTATGAATAATTTGTATAATAGACTTTAGTCTATTTTTAAATAGTTGAAAATCAATAACTTGCACAGACTAAAGTCTATGCTACAGCAATTATTCATAAACTCTATTTTCAAAATTTAAAATTACATTAAAATTTTAATAAAATTAAACCTTAAGCTATATTTCTCGTCAAATAAAATAATTAAACTTATACAATACTTTTATGAAAAATAGCCTAAAATCTTTTTTATCTCTTGTTGTATTTTTCACTTGTTTTGTAAGTGTAGATATTTTTGCACAAGTTGTAGTAATTCGTCCACGTAGGGCATTTATACCACCGCCAGTCATATATGCACCGCCACCGCCAGTCATATATGCACCGCCACCGTCTGTGATTATATATCCCAAACATAGACATCGCCACCATAGACGGAGATGGTAAGTGGAATAGTGGCATCATTTGCTTCATTTATTATTGGCTTTAGAAATGGAAGATTTAATTGCAGATATTGAAAAACTTTTGGTAGAAAAGCAATAAATTTGCAAATTTTTGTACAAGTTGCTTTTTAAGTTGTTTTTGCCTAACTTTGCCAAAAACAGTTTTCTATGCAACTTTTATTTTCCGAGCCTACAAGTATTTTTGCCGACAAACATATTGTTATTAGTTTTAAATATTTTCAGGAACATTTTTTTCCTGCTCTCCAACAATTTGTCGAAAGTAAAAAACAACTATATACTCAAGAAAATAAAAATGAAAAGGCACATGAAAGTGCTTTTAAACGGTTTTTGCAACAAGCATTTTATCCCAAAAAATATGTAGGAAATAAACCCTACTCGAAAGGCGAAGCAGATTTGGTAATTACAGAAAGTGCTGATATTCAAGCAAATAGCCTGCTTTTGTGCGAAGTAAAAAGCCCTTTGGACAAAACAGATATGATTTCTGCAACAGATTTTAATAAGAAATCTCTGCACCAAGCCATTACTTATTTTCTACTTGAAGTCATAGAAAAAAAGAATTTTAACCTCAAACATATATTAATTACAGACACCGAACAGTTTTATTTGTTTGATGCTACAGATTTTCACCGCCTTTTTTATGAAACTACATTAAGAAAAAACTTTGAAAATTGGCACAAAAAAACGCAAAGTAGCACTTCCATAACAGATTTTTATGCACAAGTGGCAAACTTTCTACATCTTGAAAGTATAGAAATTCTACCTTGTATTTTCTTCCATATCGATGAATTCATGGAAAGATGTAATCTCCAAAAAAAAATTACATCTTTCCATGAACTTACTTTTGAGGAATTTTCCCAAAAAGGCGAATACACAGAATTAAAGTTTTTGTATAAAATTTTTTCGCCTGAATATTTCTTGAAAAGTTTGGTTATCGAAGATAGCAATTCCTTAAATGAACCTTTTTATCTCGAATTACTACATATTCTTGGGGTAGAAGAAATTTTTGAAGGTGGCAAAAGTATTATTCGCCGAAAATTGAAAGACAGAAATATAGGTTCTTTTTTGGAAATGACTTTGTTATTGGTGCAAGCACAAAATGTGGCTTATAACGTAGATGAAACGGTTTATGGGCATAGCAGAGAGGAACAGCAGTTTTCTATTGCATTAGAATTGGCTTTGACATGGGTAAATCGTGTTTTGTTTCTAAAATTATTAGAAGGGCAATTATTAACCTATCATTATGACGATACACAGTACCATTTTTTAACTCCGAAAATTTTGCCAAATTTTAGCGAAGTTTATATTTTATTTCACAAAGTATTAGCTTTAAAACCTGAAGAGAGAGAAGCAGATTTGCAAGCTAAATACCATATTATTCCCTATCTAAATAGTTCTTTATTTGAAATTAGTGAGTTAGAACATCAATTTGCAGCTATAAATGCTTTAGGAAATGGTAAAATTTTAGAAGTTTTTGGAAACACTGTTTTGCAAAATTCCAAACAAAAAATGACAACTTTGGAATATTTCTTACATTTTCTCAATGCTTTTGATTTTAGTAGTGTTGGCAAAAAACAGGAGGTTGAACAAGAGGGCAAACCTTTGATTAATGCGGCTGTGCTTGGCAAAATTTTCGAGAAAATCAACGGTTATAAAGATGGTTCTGTGTTTACGTCTGCCTATGTTACCATGTATATGTGTAGGCAAGCAATACGCAAAGCAGTAATACAAAAATTTAATGAAAAAAAGGCTTGGAACTGTGTAAGTTTTGAGGAATTAAACGACAAAATTACGGATAAAATTGAAGCAAATGCTATTATTAATAGTATAAAAATTTGCGACCCTGCTGTAGGTTCGGGACACTTTTTGGTGTCGGCTTTAAACGAAATCATTGCTATCAAGAGTGAATTACAAGTATTAGTAGATATACATGGAAAAAGAGTAAAAAATTATAAAGTTACTGTAGTGAATGACGAATTAGAAATTCGTGATGTTTTTGATAATGAATTATTTGTGTATCGGAAATCAAAAGTAATGAATGAAATGCAAGTTTTACAAGAAACTTTGTTTCACGAAAAGCAAATTATTATAGAAAATTGCCTTTTTGGGGTAGATATTAATCCAAATTCGGTAAAAATTTGCTGTTTACGGCTTTGGATAGAGTTATTGAAAAATGCGTATTACCAAAAAGAAAGTGTAGAAGAAAACACTTTACAAGGTGCTAAAAATTTTGTAAAGTCTGAAAAGATAAGTAACAATTTGCAAACTCTACCCAATATCGACATCAATATAAAAATTGGTAATAGCTTGATTAGTCGTTTTTCGGTGGATACAGATTTGAAACAAGTTTTGCGAAAAGTAAAGTATTCTGTGAAAGAATATCGGAATTTAGTACGTAATTACAAAGATGTAAGAAATAGTGCAGAAAAGTACAAAATAAAACAAGCAATTACCGAAATTAAAAACGGTTTTCGTACCGAAATAGCCAAGTTTTCTGACCCCCGTATTTTGCGTTTGCAACGTATTGAAGCAGAACTTTTTTTGCGAGAAACAGATGACCTTTTCAATACAGGTGCCGACAAAAAACAGGGAAATGGCGAAGGAAATGGTGTAGAAAGAGATAAAATTAAGGTTTTGCAAGCCGAAAAAGAGATTTTAGCAGCCGAATTACAGGCAGTAAAAAGCAATATTGCTTATGCAAGAGCATTTGAATGGCGGTTTGAATTTCCTGAGATTTTAGATGATGAAGGAGAATTTTTGGGATTTGATTTGGTTATTGCAAATCCTCCTTATGGGCTTGACATATTATCAAAAGAGCAAAATAGTTGGCTACGAACTAAATATACAGATTTACAATTCAAAATTGATACTTATTCTGTATTTCTTTTATTTGCCAAAGAAATAGCAAAAAAAGAAGGAATTGTGTATTATGTGATTCCGAGTACTTTTATGGACAATTTTTTTGAGGAAAAAATACGGTTAAACCTCCTAAAAACAACCAAAATACTCGAAGTAGCTGAACTTGATGACAAGGTTTTTGCAAAGACTGTAGTTCACGTAATGGTCATAGGTTATCTAAACATAATGCCAAATCAAAATTATGACATTAAAATTTCTGCGTCAAAAATTATTCCTACAGATTTTGTAGAAGTTCCTTTACAGTATATTTTGCAACAACCACAAACTGCATTTTCTTTACGCAATTATGAACAACGCAGTTTTATTGAAAAATTGAACATAAATACCAAAAAATTATTTGATGTTTTGGACATTAGACAGGCGATAAAAACAGGAAATGACAGCAAATTTATAGGACATACAAAAGAGGCTACAAATTTTAAAAAAGTTATTGGTGGACGACACATTCAAAAATGGAAAATTAATGATGCCAAATTATTTGTTAATTATGGCAAACATTTGGCTTGCCCCAGAGATTCTAAAATTTTTGAACAACCTAAATTATTAATACGAGAAACAGGAAAAACTATTATTGCTACCTATGATAAGGATAATTTTTATGTACTTTCGTCTTTGTATAATGCCATTAGAAAAGATGAGAATTTCTCCTTAAAATATTTATTGGCATTGATAAACTCAAAATTATTTCAGTATTTAATGAATTTAATTGCCTTAGAAAAAACAAAAGGTGCTTTTACAAAAGCAAGAATTTTTCATTATTACCAACTGCCAATTAAAAATATTTCTACAGATTTACAAAAACCTTTTGTCAAACTTGTAGATAAGATTTTGAAAGCAAAAACGGAGGATAAAGAAACACAAAACCTTGAAAATCAATTAGATAACTTGGTTTATCAGTTGTATGAATTGACAGAGAAGGAAATTTTGATGGTGGAAAAAAGTGGGAAATAACTATTTGTGTATAATATTTTTACTAATTGTATAATTTATACTATGCAACTTATATTAAAATAAAAGATTATGTCTTTATTACCACAAAAATTAAAATATGGAGATACAGTGGCTTTAGTTAGCCCTGCGGGTGCTATTTATGAGAGTGAGGCTATAGAAATAGCAGTAGAATCTTTGGAGGCTTTGGGTTTGTGTGTGCAAAAAGGGCAGTATTTGGCAAAAAAATATGGCTATTTGGCAGGGACAGATTCGGAAAGAGTGCAAGATTTACACAATGCTTTTGAAAATACTACTATCAAAGCAATTATTGCTATGCGTGGTGGATATGGTTGTGGACGACTTTTAGACTTATTAGATTATCAGCTTATTGCTAAAAACCCTAAAATAATTGCAGGTTTTAGTGATGTTACTGCCTTATTGCTGGCTATTTATAGCCAAACAAATTTAGTAACTTTTCATAGTCCTATGGGTACGTCTGTTTGGAATGACTTTAGTACACAACATTTTAAAAATATGTTGTTTGAAAATTCTACCAGCATTTTATTAGAAAATCCGAGTATAAAAGGCGACAATCTTACACAAATTGCAGATAGAATACATACAATTTATGCAGGAGAAGTAGAAGGAATTTTTATTGGAGGTAATTTAACGGTTTTTGCATCGTTGATAGGTACTCCCTATTTGCCAAATTTAGAGAATTGTATTTTGTTTTTAGAAGAAATAAACGAAGAAATTTATAAAATAGACCGTCTTTTTTGTCAGTTAAAACTATCGGGAATCTTAGACAAACTAAAAGGCATTGTACTTGGCAAATTTACAAATTGTGGGCATGGCAACCGTTTTTCTTCCTTAACTTTAGAGGATATTTTTGAAACTTATTTATTGCCTTTGCAAATTCCTGCTTTTTCAGGTGCAATGATTGGGCATATTCCAAATAAATTTACTGTTCCTGTGGGTGCAATGGTAAAAATAAATGCAACAAAAGGAACTATACGTATTTTGTAATTTTTTTAGTATCTGTATATTCGCCTTTAGGCGAATAAATATGCAATAGATTATGAAGGTTTGTAGCATAGACTAAAGTCCAATGCTACAAACCTTCATAATATCTACTTTACTTTTTTTCTTTTTTGCCAAAAAGAGAAAAATGTACATATCTTTTTGGAGATTTACGAAAATCTACCAGCAAACTATCTAAGGAAGTTAGACTTTTATTTAGATTTTGGTACAATGAATCATTATAAATCATTTTGCCTGCTGTACCTTTCTGCTGATTGATTGCAAGCATCATTTTATTCATTTCACCAACTAATAAATTGGCTTTATTTACTGTAGAAGCTAATTTTAAGGCATTTAATGAATCGGCAAAGGTATTAAATTTTGCTAACATTGGGTCTAATTTTTTTTGACTTTCTGCCAATGCACTCGACATTTTGGCTGCATTATCCATTGTTAGCTTGATATTTTGGCGGTTATCGGCTGCTATACCACCAAAAGATGCAGTCATACTTTGTGTATTTTGTAATATTTTTTTGATTTCGCTGCCCATTTCACCATATTCTTTCAACATTTTATTGAGATATTGTATGGTATATTCGACAGAATCTGCTAATGGTTTTGCTTTTTTGCTAATCATACTCATCATGTCTTCTATTTCTCCTGTAGGAATTGTGTCGCCACTTTGCAATATTTTTGTACCTTTTCCTATTTTTAAAATAATATCTTTGGGACCTAAAACTCCTGTAGAAGATAAATAAGCTACTGTAGAATCGGTGATAGTAATATCTTTGTTTACATCAATCGTAACAGCAAGTTGAAAGTTTTTTTCGGGAACTATGCGAATAGTACGTACTCGTCCAATAGTTAAACCGTTGATTTGCACAGGATTAGATTCTGTTAGTCCATCTACTTTGTCATACATAATAACATATTGGTGGGCTGGTGCAAAAAAGTTTACGCCTTTGAGAAAGTTAAAACCGTAATATAACAGTCCAAAACAAAGGAGGGCTAAAGCCCCGACTTTAAATTCTTTTGATAATTTCACGTAAGTTTTTAATTTATGGTTTGATAAAATTTACTAATTTTCAGTTAATTTTTAATCGACTAACTTGCATTTTTCCACATCATTTTGGTGCCATTTTCCTTTCACTATTCCATTTTCCATAAAAAACAATCCTACATTACTTCGCATCATGGTTTTTAGGACTTTACTATCTGCAAAATAGTACGGAATTTGTAAGTCAATAGTTTTAGCAAAATCTTCATATTCTTGGGCAACAGAGGAGGTATAAGCAACAATTTCTATGTTATTTTTTTGGTTTTGTATTTTTTTAATCAATGTTTTGATTGGCTCAAAGCTTGTTTTATCTGCTTTTTGTACATTGGTAAGAATAAGAATAAGTTTCTTTCCTTGAAAAGATTGTTCCGTAAAATTAAGTGTATCTCGCCAAATGCTATAATCTGTAATTTTTGCTCTGCATTTTTCGGGATTTATGGTAATCATTTCTTTGTAGGTATAGGTAGTATCTGTGGGATAGCTATCAAATTCTGTTTCTTTACCATTTTTGGTCATTACATAAATAAATTTGCAAGGCTCTTGTGGTTTCATCAACGTAGGAATATGATTGCCAATTTTATAATCTAACCCGTCCCAGATTGGAAGATGATTAATGGCGTGAATACCTATAGCAAAAGAAAAAATAGTTGCTAATACAACAGATAAGAAGCTAAAAACGGTTTGTTCGTTAGCAAATTTTTTGCTTTGCACACTTAATAATAGTAATGGAATTAGTAAAGCAATATCTTTGCTAAAAGATTGCCAAGGAGTTAGTGCAATAACTGCCCCAAAACAACCACAATCTGTAACTTTATTAAAATAAGCAGAGTAAAAAGTTAGGAAAGTAAAGAAAATAATCATTGCTAAAGAGCTGAAAATCATTGTTTTTCTACGAAAATTAACAAGCAATGCAATTCCCAAAATAATTTCAAAAGCACAAATACAGAGAGAAAAATAGAGAGAATATGGTATTAGATATTTGAAAAGAGTGGTAAAATC
>JBIKRY010000026.1:0-24152 GCA_044348925.1 Bernardetiaceae bacterium | reverse complement strand
TATACTATTGTATTTTTCAAATTCCAAATATATGTTACGAAACCTAATTTTTCTATTCTTATTATTCCCTGCAATCGTATTTGCACAAGACAATAATGTGGTGGTGGATAAAATTATTGTCAAAATAGACAATCATATTATCTTAAAATCCGATTTAGAATTGGCAATCGCCAAAGTAAAAGAACAACACAAAGTTACACAAATTCCCGACTATGTGCGTTGTCAAATCTTACAGCAACTAATTGTAAATAAAATGCTATTAGCAAAAGCTGAAATAGATACCATAAAAGTAGATGAAAGTCAAATTATTGGGCAACTTGAAAGAAGAATGCAATATATGATTACGCAATTTGGCTCTGTTGAAAAATTGGAAGCAGCCTTAGGCAAAACTACCTCGCAACTCAAAGACGAATTACGCCCAAGTATGTTGGAACAAATGACTTTGCAAAAAATGCAACAAGAATTGGGAAAAGATGCCAAAATTACGCCAAGAGAAGTAAAAAAATTCTTTGCAGCCATTCCAAAAGATAGTGTACCTTTTATTTCCAAAGAAGTAGAAGTAGGAATTCTTATGAAAATGCCTACAGTCAATAAAAAAGAAACCAATGCGGTAAAAGCCAAATTAATGGAATTTAAAAGACGTGTTTTGGCAGGCGAAAAATTTGAAGATTTGGCAACTGCAAATTCTGAAGATTTGGGTTCGGCTTCTTTAGGTGGAGATTTGGGTTGGCAGGGACGTGGAAATTTGGTAGCACAATTTGAAGCTACTGCCCTAAAACTTGCAGTTGGCGAAATATCTGAGCCAGTAGAATCTGAATTTGGAATCCATTTGATACAATTATTAGACCGCAGAGGCAATATGTTTCATTCAAGACACATACTAATACGTCCAAAACCATCACAAGAAGATATAGAAACAACTGTGCATTTTTTGGATAGTATTCGCAATTTGATTGTAGATAAAAAAATTACTTTCGAAAAAGCAACCAACTTACACTCAGACGATAAAGCAAGTAAAGCAAAAGGCGGTATGATGACAGACGAAGAAGCAGGCGGAACTCGTATCTCGGTAGAAAATATGGAAACAGCACTTTTTATGACTTTAGACACCATGAAAATAGGCACAGTTACCAAACCAATACAATACAGACTCGAAGACGGAAAAGATGCGGTACGACTAATTTATTACAAAAGTGTAGTATTACCACATTATATTAGTTTAGAAACAGACTATCAACAAATTTATAATGCGGCTTTGGCAGAAGAAAGAAACAAGTTGATGATGAAATGGTTTGATAAAACCAAAAAAGAACTTTTTATAGACATTGACCCCGATTACAAGGAATGTGATGTGATGAAAAATTTATAAAAAATATATTTTTTATAAATTTATTAGGTTATTACATGGATTTTAAAATTATTTAAAAAAAAAGTAACTTTTTTTTCAATTCTCTGTAGCGTTTTGCACAAAACCTACGTATAGGGTTTGAATGTAAAAAGTAAATTTTAAAATCCATCTAACCTAAATTTAATAGTCATGAAAACTCTTGTAAAAAGTTTCGCATTTTTGGTATTACTTGCCAGCATATTCGCCTGTGATAAAAGACACGACTGTGTACCAAAACCCAAAAACTGTAGCGGAAAAACAGGCAAAACTGTGCTTGTAACCGTAAATAATGCAGTCTGTGGTTATGGAGTTTGGGGTTCTTTGTGGCTCTCTCCAAAAGATATGCAAGTATGTGGCAATATAGACTCCACCAAACAAAATCCTACTAATGACCTTTTTTGGTTGCAACCTTATTCTTTAGATGCAGGTATCAATTACACGCCACAAAAAGGCGAAATTTTACAAATCACTTATACAGAAGCTCAAGTAGATAATCGGTATAACAACCTTGCTATTTGTATGGCATACCCTGGCAAAAGCACCCCTATTCATATTCTTTGCATACAACCTGTAAGCAAAGGAAGTAATACAGATTCTATTGCAGTTACCAAAACTCTTAAAATTTTTATGTCTTGTAGTGGTACAGGAGTTTTTGGCGAAAAATGGTTGTATGATAGTAGCACCAACACCTATTTACAACCTTGCAAATGGATAGGAAATGCCACTGTACCAGCTTTTGAAGAAATGAAGAATGGCGACAGTTATGAAGTTTCTTATACTTTATCGGCGTCCAAAGAATGTCAAAATAATTTTAACGAAGGCAAAAAATGTTTTGTAGCACCACCAAATGCTACGCCAATTGATATTTGGACAATGAAAAAGGCAAACTAAAAAATTGTGTGAATAAATGAAGTGAATAAATTAAAGAAAATGTTTTAATGTAGATTATATACAAATATCCTTTGTTTTTTGAGCAAAGGATATTTTTTTGTAACTTTAGAAAAAGATATACATGGCAAAACAATGATTTTAGCTATGTAAAATGCCTTCAGTAGATAAAATAGGAATATATACTAAATTTTTTTCGACAATACTTTCGGGAACAAAAATAAATTTTTTGTCATAAATTTGCTTATTAACATAATAACTTACCCAATATTCGTTGAATAAATGTAATAAATTAGCATCTAAAGGTTCGACTAAAGCAGTGCTTTTGGCAGCTAAGGTATCTATGAGATGCCTCAAGGTACTTGTTTTTTGTTTTTCGGTGCTATCTGCCTTATAACCATAGCCTTGCGAAACTACAATAACACCTTCGAGAGGAAAATCATTTTCATTAATAATGTGTACCTCCCAAATGGTATCTACGGGACTATTGCGTGTTACGGCTAATTTAATGCCTTCTACAGCAGGAAATAGAATATCTTTTTTCATAAATAAAATGGCTAATCATGTAAAACATTGGCATAAAATATCATCTTTTGTTTGCTCTTAGCCAATAAATTATTGCATAAAATCTATCTATAACAACACAAAAAATAGTAAAAGAATAGAGATTATTAAGGTTTGTAGCATAGACTTGGGTCTGTGCTTATAAATTATTGGTAATCAAGAAGTTAGAGGCACAGACTAAGGCGTCCCCGAATAAATTCTATGCTACAAAATTTAATAACATCTAATAAACAGAAACAAAAAAATGACCTTTATACAAGTTCTGTAAAAATAATAATTTTCTATAAATAAGCAAAATAGCACAAAAAAAAGATAATCTTTTGAAAAAGCCTATATTCTTAGAAATTTATTCTTAAAGTCTGCATTGGAAACTTAAAATATCGTAATTTTACGGACAAATTGCAGATTCCAAACCTTAATTTATTTTATATGTCAAAAGTTTTAGTAACAGGTGCTTGTGGTTATATCGGCTCACATACCCTTATCGAATTATTTGCAGATGCTAAATTTGATGTACTTGCATTAGATAATTTTTCTAATTCCAACCCAAAAACAATAGAAAGAATAGAACAAATTAGTGGGAAAAAAGTAGAAAATATCGCAATAGATTTATGTAATTTGCAGGAATTAGAACAAGTATTTGCTAAAAATGATACAATTATTGGCGTTATTCATTTTGCTGCCTTTAAATCTGTGCCTGAATCTGTAGAAAAACCTTTGTTATATTACCACAACAATATCAATTCTTTGATTAATTTATTACATTGTTGCGAAAAATATAAGGTAAAAAATTTTATATTTTCCTCCTCTTGTTCTGTTTATGGCAATGTTACTGAACTACCTGTAAACGAACAAACCAAGCTACAAAAAGCAGAATCTCCTTATGCTTACACCAAACAAATAGGCGAAGAAATGTTAAAAGATTTTGTAAAAAACAACGATATTTCGGTAATTGCGTTAAGATACTTTAACCCTGTAGGTGGACATATTTCGGGATTAAATGGCGAAGACCCTATCAACAAACCAACTAATTTGGTGCCTGTCATTACCAGAACAGCAGCCAAACTACAAGAAAGTTTTACTGTTTTTGGTTATGACTATGCTACCAGAGATGGTTCTTGCTTACGTGATTATGTACACGTAACCGATATTGCCCATGCACATTTGTTGGCATTGGAATTGTTAATAAATAAAAAAAGCCCAAGTAATTTCGAAGTTTTTAACTTAGGAACAGGATTAGGCGTAACAGTTTTAGAAGCTATTACAGCATTTGAAAAAATTTCGGGACAAAAAATAAACTACAAAATTGGCGAAAGACGAGCAGGAGATGTGGCAGCAATTTATTCAGATACCACCAAAAGCACCACCATTTTAGGTTGGCAACCTAAATTTACGATTGAAGACATGATGAGTTCTGCGTGGAAATGGCAACAATTAATTAGTTAATTTAACTGTAGTGTGGACTTTAGTCCACACAAAAATATTCTAACTTTATGAAAATCAACAACTTCGTAATAATAGTAATAGGTATTTTTGCAATATTTTTATTGCATACCTATCCTGTTTTTGCACAATTTACTTTGGATAAGACCAGTGGCTGCGCACCATTGGTAGTTACTGCTACCAATACTTCGGGCATTCCGTCTGTTTTATATGATTTTGGGCAAGGCAATGGGCTAAAACCTGAAGCAACTTCCCAAGCCTATACCAAAGCTGGTACTTATACCATTCAACAGTTGGTTGGTGGATTTATGGGAACAAAAACGCAAACTATTACCGTTTTTGCTAACGAAACGCCAAATTTTAGCATAGATTTTTGTAGCAATAATACCATCACAGTAAAAATATTAAGTAATGCAATGCCTACCTATCTCATAGAATACGGTGATGCTACGCAAGATATTGTAAATGGCTTGACAAGTACGAGCCACCAATACACAGATAATGCTCCAAAAACGGTTACTGTTTCGGGCTTTATCAAAGATGTAGGAACTTGTGGCACTGCCTCCCAAACTATTACGCCTTTGGCAAAACCTATTGCTGCGGTTTTTAGTCAAGTAAAAGTATTGCCAAATAACGAAATAGAACTTAGTTTTCAACAAAATGCAGCCAATAGTTATCAAATAGAGGAATTTAACGAAACTACAAATCTCAAAAAAAACTATGCTATTGCAAGCAATGCCACAAATTTTAAGCTAACAAGTCGCAATTTGGATACAGATAGTTATATTTATCGGGTAAATGCGTTGGATAAGTGCCAAAATATAGGCATACAATCGGCAGAAGCTATTGGTACAATCAATTTGCAGGCTACAGCACAAGGGCAACAAAACACACTTACTTGGGATATGCCTTTGTATTTTGGTTTTGTGCGGTATGAAATTTATAGAGATAATGTTTTGCTGGAAACTATTACTTCGAGAAATACACAAATTTATGCCGACAAAAAAATTACTTGCAATAGAGTTTATAACTATCGTTTAGAATTGGTGCTACATGGAGGCAAAAGCAGGTCTATTTCTCTTAGTCGTAGTGTTACGGCGGTGGCTGCATCTTCTCCAAAAATGCCACAAAATCCCAATGTTTCGGTAACAAATTCTTCTTTGGAACTTACTTGGAAATATGCTGTAGGAGATAGTGCAAAAATGGTAATTATTAACAAATCTATAGATGGAATAGCCGAAAAAGAGATAATTCTGCCCGCAAATACACAAAAATACATAGATTCTAATGTTAGACCAACTGATAAATCCTATTGTTATACAATAAGTTATATAGATTTGTGTGGAAATAAATCGCCAAAAAGTAATACCGTTTGTAATACCTTACTCAAAGGTACAGAAGATGATAAAAATGTAATACTGACATGGCAAGGCGTAATTCCACCAAATTCCAAAATATTTCTCGAAAAATTTAGCGAAAAAGATACGAGTAGCATTGCTATTACAGGAGGTTCGTATAACGATTTGAAAAGTGCCTTTAAAAGCCCCGAAGTACATTACCGTTTGCGTATTGTAACTACAGAAGGAGTGAGTTATTCTAATATCTTTTCGGTGCTTTTAGAAACAGAATTTGAAATTCCCAACGCATTTTCACCCAATGGAGATGGGTTAAATGATGTATTTCGCCCAACCAGCACAAGATTTTTGAGCAGCTATAAAATGACCATTTTTAGCCAATGGGGTACGGTAATTTTTGAAACCACAGATAGCAACAAAGGTTGGAATGGCGAAACCGAATCAGGCATATTAGCACCAACGGGGGTCTATGCTTTTCAAATCAATTATTTTAGTAGCATCGGCAGACCAACCGTAAAACAAGGAATAGTAACTCTTATAAAATAGTTTTTTGGGGGAAATATAGCCGAAAGAATAAATAATGATGCTTGGACTTGGAAAAAAGATGGGCATTTGAAATTGTTAGGAGAGTCGTAAATATAACCTTATGGAAAGTTTTAAAACTTTCCATAAGGTTTTTTAGTGCAATTTTCTTATCTTTGTGAAAACTTTAAATTGATATTATGAGTCCTTCACGTAATCATTCTTATTTCCAACTTAATACGGGTTATTCACTAAAAAACCAAAAGAAATTTTCAGTTTTTTCTGAATTGAGTTTACTCATAGATGGCAAAGAATATGTGCCAGATATTGCAGTATATCCGCCAATGAAAATAAATCGTAGTAAAGACATTTTAAGAATGACAGAAATGCCTTTGTTAATTGTAGAATTACTATCACCCACACAAGGCACACAAGAAATATTAGATAAATTTGAAATTTATTTTGCTGCAGGAATAAAATCTTGTTGGTTAATAGAGCCTGCTATTGGTTCTGTAACAGTTTATGAAAATCTTGATACTTTTAAAAGTTTTGTGGAAGGGACTATTATAGATAAAATTGCAGGTATTCAATTACCATTTATAGAGATTTTTGATTAATATAAAGCTGGTAGATACTGACATTTATAATAGAGTTTATGAATAATTGCTGTAGCATAGACTTTAGTCTGTACAAGTTATTGATTTTCAACTACTTAAAAACAGACTAAAGTCTATTATACAAATTATTCATAAACTCTAATTTGTTTTTGTCATTCTGGGCAAAAATGGTGCAACATTTCACAAGAAGCTGCAATTATTCCGTCAAAATCTCAATAATTCAGATTGTTTGCAAGCTGGTGGCAGCCCCGCTGAGAATGACAAAGGCTTTTGCAAGAAGTCTAATGTATAAACAACTAAAAGATTTTGTTACTGTTATTTCCGCACATATTCAACAGAACTTTTTAAATTTAAAAAAATTGCCCTTCCACAAGTAAAAAAATTCAAAAGTTTTTTTACTGCAATTTCTCTATCTTTGTGAAAACAAAACAATAAAACTATGGCATACAATAGATTCAAAAAATTAGAACAATTATACACCAATCTCGGCATTAATGAGTTTATGGCAAATTGGTTGCCTACACTTGCTCCATACCCCAAAATAACGCCCATTTTGGAAATAGCCCTACAAGAGGCTTCACAAGAATCTTTAAATACTGAAAAAGCCAAATCAGAAAGTATCATAGTGCCTATTTTGAAGGAATTAAAACGAAATAACCCTAATTCTTTTGCTTATTTTTCGGGTTTTGAGTTTAATGTAGATAAACATCTAAAACTAACAGGTTATTGTGATTTTATGCTTTCAGCTGAAACTCATAAAAATGAAGTCTCTGCCCCTATTTTTTGTTTGATAGAGGCAAAAGACGGTGAAATAGACAAAGGATATGCCCAATGTGGAGCAGAAATGTATGCAGCCCAACTTTATAACGAAAGAAAAGGGAAACCAAAGAAAGCAATTTATGGCTGTGTTACTAATGCTTTTTCTTGGTGTTTTATGAAATTAGAAAACAAAAATCTTTATATTGATACTAATTATGTGCCTTTAACTTTTGCAAAACCTCACGAAGTTTTAAGTGTTTTGCAATGGATTTTAGATGTTTCGATAGCTAATAAATAGATGCTAAGATTCATCTTTGCAAACCACACCCATAAGTGAGTGTGGTTGTTTATCTTCTCTATTTCTGCAATTTCTACATTCTTTCAGGCATTTCTATTCCTAACAATCCCATAGCAGATTTCAAAACCTTGCCTACTTCGGCAGAAAGTGCCAACCTAAAAGCTCGCAAAACTTCATTTTCCGCCTTAAAAATAGACAAATCATGGAAAAAACGACCATATAATTTTGCCAAATCATAGCAATACGTACCAAGCAAAGCAGGGCTTAAATCTTCACAAGCATGGTGTAATACGGTTGTATATTGGTTAAAATGTTGAATAATGGCTTGTTCTATTTCGTGTAATTGCGTAGAATTTTGCCAAACTGTATAACTGTAATCTATTTTTTGTAAGGTAGCCTCACGCAATACCGTAGCAGTTCTTGCGTATGTATATTGTATATAGGTGGCAGTATCTCCGTTTAGTTGCAAAGATTCTTCGGGATTAAAAACCATTGTTTTTTTAGGGTCTACTTTAAGCAAAAAATATTTGATTGCACCTAAGCCTAAAGTATGAAACAATTTATTTTGTTCTGTTACCGAAAGTTCTTGAATTTTACCTAATTCCTGTGTTTTTTCTTTGGCAAGGTCTATCAATTCCTGCACCAAATCATCAGCATCTACTACAGTTCCTTCTCTGGATTTCATTTTCCCGTTTGGCAATTCCACCATTCCATACGACAAGTGAAACATTCCATCTGCATACGGTCTTTGCAACTTTTGCATAATCAATTTTAGCACCTTCATGTGATAATCTTGCTCATTTCCAATGACATAAATAGATTTTTGCATCGGAAAATCTGCATATTTCAAATCTGCAGTACCCATATCTTGCGTAATATAAACCGAAGTACCATCACCACGCAAAACTAATTTGTGGTCAAGTCCATCATTGGTTAAATCTATCCATACAGAATTGTCTTCTTTGCGATAAAAAATTTTCTTTTCCAAACCCTCTTCTACTACATCTTTTCCTAACAAATAAGTATTAGATTCGTAATAAAATTTGTCAAATTTAACACCAATTTGTTGGTAAGTTTCTTCAAAACCTTGATACACCCAGCCATTCATCATTTTCCAAAGATTAACCACCGTTTCATCACCATCTTCCCATTTTTTTAGCATCATTTGGGCTTCTTTCATCAATGTAGTGCCTAATTTTGCTTTTTCTTTGTAGGTAGCTTCTGTTTTTTCGTCTATAATCAAGCCTTGTGTTTCAAATTCTTGGTATAAAATAGCTGCTAATTTTTTGTTTTCTTGCTCAAATCTTACATAATAATTTCCCACTAATTTATCACCCTTAATTTCTGCACTTTGTGGAGTTTCGCCATTTCCAAATTTTTGGTATGCCAACATAGATTTACAAATATGTATGCCTCTATCATTAACCAAATTTGCTTTTAGGACTTCATAGCCATTCATTTCCAAAATATTAGAAACCGAAAAACCGAGAAAATTATTTCGCAAATGTCCCAAATGTAAAGGTTTATTCGTATTTGGCGAGGAGTATTCGACCATTACTTTTTTGCCATTTGCTGCCTGTTGTCCAAAATTCTTAGTTTGGGATATTTCTGCCAATAACTGTATCCAAATTTGTGGTTTTATCACAAAATTTAGATAACCTTTCACAATCGTATATCTTTCTACAATGGTATTTTCCTTTGCCAAAAAATCTCCAATGAGAGTTGCGGTTTCTTCAGGACTTTTTTTGCTAATTTTTGTGTAAGGAAATACTACAAAAGTCAAATCTCCTTCAAATTCTTTTTTTGTAGCTTGTAAGCCAAGTGTTTGTGGGCTAATATTTAGGGCAAATAGTGTATTGAGTGCTATTGCTATTTTTTCGGTAAGTAAATTTTCTATCTGTATCATAAGTTTTCAAAAACGTAAGCAAAGATATAGAAAAAAAAAACGTATGCAAACAAGTGTTTTAGGATTTTAGAGTTCTACACTTGCTATTTGTATAAAACTCTAAAAATTACAGGCTAAATTTTGTTGGTATTTTGTAGTCTTTTGCATAAAGTTTTCCTACTGAGGAGTTGTGCATATAATTTAGTAATAGATTAATGTCATTTACAAATTCTTCTGCATCATCTTTGTTTAATTTTACGACCTTCGCAAGGATAAATTCTATTTTTTTGGCTACATACTCAAAAAAAGTGTCTGCATTTCGGCTATGAATTAGCTTATAATTTCTTTCATTCGCAAATACTTTATTTACCAAAGTTAAAGTGAGCAAAACTTCACCAATTTTATCTGAGGTTGTTTTTACGTGCCTACTAATATCTCCGTTGATTGCCCGCATGGACATCATCAAAAGCCCTGGTGTGTCGTGCCTATATTCCACCATCTCCTCGATTTCCTCTATGATTGTGGCTCTGCGTTTTTCCAAATCATAATGGCTATTTTCTAAGAGTTGGTATTGTAATTTTTCTACCAAAGTATAATCTTTTGCTATTAATTTTAGTAAAAGTTTATCTTTTTCGGCTGGGTGCATCATTAAGATGGCGTGTTTCAATCTGTCATCTATTTTAGTCATTTTACTTATTTGGTTTTAGTTTAAAAACAGGTAGATTTTTATCGTATTTTTCATACATTTGTGTCAATATTGGTATTTTATTTGCCAATTTGGGCATAAAATTTTGCTCATCAATAATATATTCAGGCAATTCTTTACTAAAATTGGTATAAACTTCGATATTGGTATTATACTTATCCAACTGATTAAAATGTAGTTGTGCTAATTTCCAATTCAAATAAGGCGTTGATAATTTATTATGATAATATGGCAAAAAATTATCTCCAAAAATCAAAATTTTCTTATTTTTTAAATTATATGGAATGTTGATGTTAGTAGATAGTATGTAATGATTATTTTGTTTCGAAAAAATACTTACACTATAATAACCTAAACTGAGAATGATAGCCCAAAATATCAAAAAGAAAATTTCTCCCAACCAAGCTCTACGAATAATAAGAAAAAAGAAAGTCATAAAAAATGCCAAACTTGGTATAAAAATAATAAGTTGTAATGGTGCAAATTTTTGCCCCATAAAAACGGTTAAAACCCCAAAAATTGCCCACAAAATCATAATCAACTGACATAAACTTTGATAATTGATAAACCCTCTTGATGTATATGTTTTGATAATAGAAAGTAATAGGAAAAATAAGAATGTTGCTATCCAAAGCACTAAATTTTGAATTGGAACATAACTTTGCGTAAAATTAAGGTCAAATAAGGTAAAAAAATAATTATCTAAAAAACTTTGAAAAGAATTTTGCCAAGCATAATACAAAGCCACTAACGATATAGTAAGCAACAATCCATAGAGTAATAACAAATATTGACGTAAACTTACAGTTCGGAAAAAGGTAATACAAAGGAAAACGAAGAAAATAAATATCCAATTTGGCAGATAAGATAAAATAGCCAAACCCAAATAAATACCAATGCTAAAAATATCTTCATCTTTTGCACTTTCGTTGAGCCAAAAAATATTGCGTAACAAAAGCATCAGAAAAGTTAGCGAAATAAGCAATGGGGATAAACTAAGAAAATCAAAAGAACTTAGCATCAGAAAACAATACAAGATAGCAGGAATATACGATTTTTCTCGGTGGATATTTTTTCGCAACAACACCGAGTTAAAAATATATGCTTGTACCATTACCAAAAATACAGCAAAACCATGTTGTATAGTCGCAGATTTGCCAAAAGTAGCCAAAAACCAATATACAAAAGCTGCAATAGGTGGCGTACTGTCCCAAATATCCACATACATGGTGGCACTTGTATTGAGTTTTTCGCCCAACACCAACCAATAAGCCTCCAAAGCCGTAATAGGAATTCCAAAACTAATAAAACCTACTCGAAAGATAATTAGCAGTATAAAAATCGGGATAAGCCGAAATGGGTCATTGATACGTAAAAGATTTAACACAAGAATAGTTTTAAAAGGTAAAAGTAAGAAAATTTTTGCTACCACAGGAAAACTATACAGATTTTCTTTGCCCTTTTGTACATTGAATCAGGCTATTATTTTCTTAACTTCGCCATAAATAAGAAAATAATAAATAGCCAACTGTCATCACAATTACATTGATAGCCAAAATCAAAACAATTTCATCATAGCTTACACTCCACGCAAGCCCGTCTATAGCATTTTTAGATACCTTCAGCAACAACAAAAGCAAAGGCAATATAACAGGAAAACTAAGCACTGCCATCAATGTTGTACGATTATCTGCTTTTGCTGCAATAGCTGCAATCATAGTCAATGTACAAGAGAATCCAATACTTCCCAAAAACATATTTAGCAAAAAAAGCATTTGATTAGCAACAGGGTTTCCCATCACTAAAGCATAGAAAAAATAACAAACCGCCGACATCAAACACATCAATAGTGTGTTATACAACATTTTGGACACAATAACTGCCTCCGCACTTACCAGCGTATAATAATACACATAACGTCCTTCTGATTCTTGTAAAAAACTTTTTGCAATAGCACTTACCGCAGTAAAAAGCATAATTATCCAAAACAACACATTCCAAACTATAGGATTTAGTTGTGTTGTCTTGAGTTGAAAACTCATATAACAAATAAAAACTGTACTAATTGCATATAACAAAATACCATTGATAGCATAGCGTTGTCGCCATTCCAAAATAATTTCTTTGCGAAGCAAAACAGAAATTTCTTTTAATAAAAACATACTATTTGAGATAAATTAGAAATTTTGGAACAGTAGAAGATTGAAATTAGTATTTTTCTTCGACTACAGACATAAAAAAAAACGTACACTTTGGGAGCATACGTTTCTTAAAAGTGGTGTCGAGTGGAATCGAACCACCGACACAAGGATTTTCAGTCCTTTGCTCTACCAACTGAGCTACGACACCTTAAATTTGGTTTGCAAAGGTCTATTTTTATTTTATATTTTGCAAATAATTTGTACACTTTTTTTTGTTTTTTATTAAAATTACCAAATATTTTCCAAATCTTTTGCTACATATTTGTAATTACGAGCTACAAACAAACTTTTATCGGTTGTTTTTTTCATTTGCAAAGGGTTCTTGTTGCCAAGTCTGGACAAAACTGCTATTGGAAATAAAAAAACATAAAATACAATTCCTAAGATAATTTTGGAATTTACCCAACCTAATAATTCTGCCAACTTAAACCAAAGTTTGACCAAATAATCTCCAATCCAAGGCAAAAACACGAAGATAATTCCTACTCCTGTTGCAAAATAAAGTAAATATGTTTGGTAATTTTTGAAAATAAATCCCAAAACCAAAAAACCAACCACGATAACTAATTGTGCCTGTTTTTTTTCTTCTATTGTTTGTTGCATAATAGGTATAAATTATAGGAATGGCTAATAAATTTATTAGCCATTCCTTTTAGAACATGGTATAAATAAACGGTGCAATGGCACTACCTCCTCCAATAACAAGTATTACCCCTAACAACAATAGTACAATAATAATTGGTGCTAACCAAAATTTTTTACGTTCTCGCAAAAAATTCCACATATCTGTTAAAAAATCCATCTACAAATAGTTAAAATTCTTAAAATATGTTCGCAATTTAGAATATTTTTTGCTAAAAAACAGAAATATACTAAAAATTAATTGGTTTTATCCAAAGATGTCATCTTTTTTTCAAAGATGACATCTTTATGTTCGGTTTTTTATAAAATTATTTTAGTTTTAGTATATACAAAAAAATTATAGGTTTTCCGCATCATATAGAATTGAAAAACCTATTTGTTGATAAATATAGCCTAAATCTGCACAGATGAATTTTTACTTTCCTCCTTCATTGGTTTCTTTTTCGCCATGATTATGCCCCTTATGGTCTTGTCTTTTTTCTTTCATCTTTTCTTTTTTATCTTCTCGCAACTGTTCAAATTTTGTATATTGTTCAGGTGTAAGAATAGTTTTCATCTTGGTATCAAATTCCACCAAAATAACTTTAATAGCTTCTTTGCGTTTGCCGCCGCCTTTTTCTACTGTACTTCTTACTGTTTGTATTTTTGTGATTCTATCCAATAACGCAGCTTGTACTTGTGTAGTTTGTGCTGCATTCAATACCAATTTTTCGGTTAATTTTTTGGCTTGATTTTCAGACTTTTCTTGAGGAGTTTTGCCACCTGCATTTAGCACATCTGCCATATTGTCATCTTGGGCAGTAGCCGAAAAAATAGTTGCTACAAAGAACAACGCCATTAACATTAATTTTCTCATAATTATAAAATTTGAAGTAAAAAAACTATTTATTAGAAATTATTAAAAATCAAATATTTCAAAACCTATAAAATTTACCTTAATAATTTCTATTCACTACAAGTAAGATACTATAAATCTACAAAAGTTTAAAGGTCTTCACAATTTTTTTTAACTTAGTTTTTTGATTGTCTATATTAATTATGAAATTATTTTTATATATTTTATTACTATTTTTTCTATGCTTTTATGTATCTATATGTGGACTCGGACTAACACCTGATTCTTATGCGTATATAGCAGCAGCCCAAAGTTTTGCAAAAAGTTACCAATTCGTTGGAACAGATGGACAGCCCTATATAGCTTGGGCACCACTCTACCCTATAATTTTGTCATTTTTTACAAGTAATATTTTAAAAGGGGCTATATATGTACAGTTTTTATGTATGCTAATCCATTTTATATGTTTTTACCAAGTAGTAAAAAAATTAGTTAAAAATAAATGGATACAAAGTTGGGCTATTTTGCAAATTATTTTTTCGCCTTATCTGTTTTTAGTTTTTGCTTTTTTATGGTCAGAAATTACTTTTATAGCTATTTTGTGGTTGCTAATTTACTACCTAATTTTTATGTATGAAAAAATACAAAAATACAAAAAAATAATGTATGAAGATATATTCGTAATAGGTTTATTAAGTAATTTTTTATGCTTACAAAGAAACACAGGCATTTTTTTTGTTTTTCTTATTGTAATTTTCCTATTCATACAAAACTATATTTTACTGCGAAAAACAGCAAACAAACATTTAAAAATTTTTATTTTGCCTATTTTGTATGGTAGTTTTTCCTCCATCTGTTTTATTGCTTGGCATATTCGTTGTGAATTGCTAAGCAGTGATAAAATAAACTTTACAGAAAATATCTTTGATTTTCCCTTATGGCACGTCTTATATTTTGCAACACATCGAATGACTATTTTTATTCTTCCACCACAAATTCCGTATCCCTTACGAATGTTAATTTTTATCTTACTTCTATGTTTTGTTACTTATCATACATACAAAATTTCAAAAAATAAAGATATTTCAAGTATCTACTACTTTTTTCCAATACTTGTTATTGGATATATTATCATTTTAATTTCCTTATTACGCAATTTTGATGCAGACGGTGATAGATATTTAGCCCCCATACATAGTATTTTTGTACTTTGTTTAGGAATTTTTTGCGAAAAAGTAATGCCATTTCTCCGATATAAAAAAATAGTTACTTTATGTTTAGCATTATTTTTACTTTATCCAATTACAAGAAGTATAAAAAATATAGAATTTTGGCATCATACAAATTGTAGCATCATAAAATAAAGTAGTCAGTTTAAGGAATATACCATACTGTTTAAGATGTAAAATACTTTAAAAAATCAATAAATTTTTATTAATAACTTTATTATAATTTACTAATAAAAAAATAAGGCGTAAAAAAACCTATTAATTTACTTAATAGGTTTATAGCTAAAATTTATTGTACAACTGTTGCCATTTCTGCTTCTGTAGTATCTACCTCACCTGACTTCATCATACCTTCATAATGTTTCATCAACAAATAACTTTCAATTCTTTGCAAAGTATCTAAAATTACCCCTACCATAATCAACAAGGAAGTACCACCATAAAACTGTGCAAGTTCAGAAGTAATACCAGCCATTGCTGCAAAAGCAGGCATAACTGCTAAAGCAGATAAGAACAAAGCACCTGGTAATGTAATTTTATCAATTACTCCACCAATATATTCTTCAGTTGCTTCCCCTGGTGCAATACCTGGGATAAAACCACCATTACGTTGCATTTCATCTGCAATTTGTTTTGGATTAATTGTAATAGCTGTATAAAAATAAGTAAACAATATAATCAATACACAAACAGTTACATTATATTGCCAAGAATAAGGGTCTGCATATTTTGTATAAATATAAGAAGCTATACTACTTGAATCTGCTAATTTTGAACCAACTAAAGAAGGTAAAAACATAAGAGATTGTGCAAAAATAATTGGCATTACTCCAGCAGTAGTTATTTTAAGTGGTAAAAAAGACCTCTGACCTGTACTTGCTAATGCTTTATTTCTAGAACCTTTGCCAACAATTTGTTTTGCATATTGGATAGGAATACGTCTTACAGCTTGTGTAATCAATACCACGCCCATTACTACAAAAAACAGAGCAACTAATTCCAATACAAATAATAACATACCATTGCCACCTCTTGCACTTGCTTCAGATATCAATGCAAATGGAAGTCGTGAAACAATACCTATCATAATCAACATAGAAATACCATTTCCAATACCTCTATCTTCAATTCTTTCTCCCAACCACATACAAAACATAGTTCCCGACATCAATATAATCATTGCCGATATAGAAAAGAAAGACCTATCAATTATAATAGCTTCGGTTGGAATTGTACTAGCAATATATGCACCACCTTGCGCTAAAGCAATTACAATCGTCAAAACTCTTGTGATTTGATTCATACGTTTGCGTCCAGAGTCTCCATCACGTTGCATACGTTGAAAATAAGGAATAGCAATCGTAAGCAACTGTATCACAATCGATGCCGAAATATAGGGCATAATTCCCAAAGCAAAAATAGAAGAACGAGAAAAAGCACCACCAGAGAAAATGTTGATTAAACCCAAAATCCCACCTGTACTAGCTTCTTTTGCTAAAGCTATTGGATCTAAACCAGGTAATACAATATAAGAACCCAATCTAAAAATCAACAATAAACCTAAGGTATTGATAATTTTAGAACGAAGCTCCTCTATTGAAAAAATATTTTTAATAGTATCGATAAACTTTTTCATGACTTTAATTGTCTTTGTAAATTTTACGCCACACACGAATAAAATACTCTAAATCTTAGAATAAAGTAAACGGTAAATGTTTGGGTAATCTATAAATAAGTATAGAGTACGATTATTGTAACCGTACTCCTCAAAACTTATTCAGCTTTGGTTGCATAAATAACTACAGATGTAGCTACGCCACCTACTTTTTCAATGGCTGCTTTAGCGGATTCAGAAAATGCGTGTACTGTAACTTCTACTTTAGATTTTAGTTCTCCTCTTCCTAAGATTTTTACCAAATCACCTTTAGAAATTAATCCGTTTTCTTTTAGTACTGCTACTGTAATAGTAGATATACCTTTTTCTGCTAATATTTGTAATGTATCTAAATTGATACCTTTATACTCTACCCGATTTGGACTAGTAAAACCAAACTTAGGTACTCGTCTTTGCAAAGGCATTTGACCACCTTCAAAACCGACTTTGCGGCTATATCCTGAACGAGATTTAGCACCTTTATGACCTCTCGTAGAAGTTCCGCCCATTCCAGAACCTTCACCTCTACCAAATCTTTTTTTAGTTTTTACAGAACCTGCAGCAGGTTTTAATGTATGGAGTTTCATAATATTAAGCCTCAGTTACAGAAATTAAATGAGCAACCTTACGCACCATACCCATAATTTGTGGCGTTGCTTCGTGTTCCACAGTACGGTTGATTTTTCCTAAGCCTAAAGCCTCTATTGTAGCTTTTTGGTCTTTTGGTCTTTTGATGATGCTTCTTACTTGCGTAATCTTGATTTTTGCCATGACAATTAACCTTTAAAAACTTTAGATAAAGAAACACCTCTTTGTTGTGCTACTGACAATGGATCTCTCATTTTCAATAACGCATCTACTGTAGCTTTTACTACATTGTGTGGATTAGAAGAACCTTTCGATTTTGCTAAAACGTCTGTGATACCAGCAGATTCCAACACGGCACGCATTGCACCGCCTGCAATTACACCAGTACCGGCAGCAGCAGGTCTTAATAAGACATACCCACCACTATATTTTCCGTGCATTGTATGTGGTACTGTACCTTTCAAAATAGGCACTTTAATTAGGTTTTTCTTTGCGTCTTCGATGCCTTTTGCAATAGCATCTGTTACTTCGTTAGCTTTACCTAAACCATAACCTACTACGCCATTACCATCACCTACTACAACAATAGCAGAAAAACTAAATCTACGACCACCTTTTACTACTTTTGCAACTCGTTGAATAGCTACTACTCTGTCTTTGAGTTCAATTTCGCTATTTCTTACGACTCTTACATTTGTTTGCGACATACCTATTTCTGTTTCAGAGAGTTAAGAAAATTTGAAGGGATTAGAATTGTAAACCACCTTCTCTTGCTCCTTCTGCCAAAGACTTAATCTTTCCGTGATATAAATAACCATTACGGTCAAATACCACTTTTGATATTCCACTTTGTAGAGCTTTTTCAGCTAATTTTTTACCTACTTCTTTCGAAATTTCGATATTAGCACTTTTACCTTTTGCTACTTCAATAGAAGAAGCACTTATCAAAGTATGTCCTTTGCTATCATCAATTACTTGAGCATAAATTGTCGTATTGCTTCTGAATACAGACAATCTTGGTCTTTCTGTAGTACCCGCCACTTTACTGCGAATACCTTTTTTGATTCTAGCACGTCTTAGTTCTTTATTAGTAGCCATTTTCCAAAAATGATTAATTTTTTATTGATACGATAAAATAGCCGTATCACCATTTCATTATTTTTTAGCTGCTGATTTACCTGCCTTACGACGGATAGATTCGCCCACGAAACGTACACCTTTTCCTTTGTATGGCTCAACTTTGCGAAGTTCACGAATTTTTGCCGATACTTGACCAATAAGTTGTTTATCGATGCCAGTCAAAGTTATTAAAGGATTTTTACCTTTTGGAGTTTCGGTTGCTACTTTCAACTCTGAAGGGATTTCCATGTAAATAGCATGGGAATATCCTAAACTAAGTTCAAGAATTTGCCCGTTAGCATTGGCTTTAAAACCAACCCCAACTAATTCCATATCTTTTTTATAGCCTTCTGTAACTCCTACAATCATATTTGCTAATAAAGAACGGTATAAACCGTGCAATGCTTTATGACGTTTTTGTTCAGTAGGTCTTTCAAGTGTTACTACACCTGCTTCTTGTTTTACAGTAATATCAGCATCTACTTGTTGTGCTAATTCTCCTTTCGGACCTTTTACTTTTACTGTATTGTCTGCGGATACGCTAAATGTTACTCCAGCAGGCAATGTTAAAGGTTTTTTACCTATACGTGACATTGTCGTAATTTTTAGATTGTCAGAACTTTATCAATATAATAAAGTCTTAATTTCTAATGTGTGTAATAAAACACAACATATTTTTTGGTATAACTAATGAATTAGTAAATGAAGCAAAGCACTTCTCCACCTACATTCATTTGACGAGCTTCTTTGTCCGTCATTACCCCCTTTGAGGTAGAAATAATAGCTACACCCAAACCGTTTAATACTTTAGGCAATTCATCTGCTCTGAAGTATTTTCTCAACCCCGGCTTGCTCACCCGTTCTAAATGAATCATGGCAGAAAGTTTAGTTACCGGATTGTATTTTAGTGCAATCTTGATAACTCCTTGGTTGTTTTCAGTAGCCTCAAACTTATAATTTAAGATGAAACCTTTGTCAAACAACACTTTGGTCATTTCTTTCTTGATATTAGAAGCAGGTATCTCCACAATTCTGTGGTTTGCCTTGATTGCATTTCTCAATCTTGTCAGATAATCTGCTATTGGATCCGTCATTGTTGTAATATTTTGAACCTTGCTTTGAGCGAAGGTATTGTTACCAAATTTTTATTAACGTATAAAGAGAAACCGATGTTTGTATAACTTTCATTAGACAAACACAACGGATATTACCAGCTCGATTTAGTCAATCCAGGAATTTTGCCTTCGTTCGCCATTTGACGAAGCATATTACGGCATAATCCGAATTTTCTCATATAACCTCTTGGTCGTCCAGTTATTTTGCAACGATTTCGCAAACGAACTTGGGCAGAGTTTCGGGGCAATTTGTCAAGACCTAAATAATCACCTGCTGCTTTTAGCTCGGCTCTTTTTTTTGCGTATTTAGCTACCAGTTTTTCTCTTTTGAGTTGGCGAGCTTTGATAGATTCTTTTGCCATTGTCCGTCAAATTATTTTTGGGTTGATGTAAAAGGCATCCCTAATGCTTTCAGCAATTCTTTTGCTTCTTCGTCAGTTTGAGCTGTTGTAACAAAAGTAATGTCCATGCCAGTAATTTTGTTCACTTTTTCTATACTAATTTCGGGGAATATAATTTGTTCTTTTATTCCCATTGTATAGTTGCCTCTACCATCAAAGCCTGTTTCTGCAATACCTTTGAAATCTCTCACGCGAGGTAAAGCAATGCTTACCAAACGGTCAAGGAATTCATACATGATATTGCCTCTTAGCGTTACTCTTGCACCAATAGGGACATTTTTACGCAATTTGAAGTTAGAAACATCTTTTTTAGACCTTGTTGGAACTGCTTTCTGTCCTGTGATAGTAGTTAGTTCTTCAACTCCCACATCTACCAATTTTTTGTCGGATACAGCAGCACCAATGCCTCTGTTGATACAAATTTTTGTAAGTTTAGGCAATTGCATAGAAGATTTGTAATTAAACTTCGTTTGCAGAGTAGCTGCCACTTCTTTTGTATATTTTTCTTTTAATCTCGGTGTGATAGCCATAATTAAATCGCAGTGTTAGACTTTTTAGCGTATCTTTCCAATTTACCAGTTTTTTCGTTCAGTCTTCGACCGATACGAGAAGGTTGGTTTGTTTTCGGGTCAATTAACATTACATTGGAAATATGAATGCTTGCCTCTTTTTGAATAAAACCGCCTTCTTGGTTTTGTTGTGATGGTTTAACTGCCTTAGTTACTAAGTTTAAACCTTCCACAATAACACGATTTTTTTCTTTTAATACTTTCACAATTGTACCAGTTTTTCCTTTTTCGTCACCTGCTATAATTGCTACTTTATCTCCAGATTTTACGTGCAGCTTCTTATGCTGTTTGAAAACTTCTTTCTTGTTGCTCATTGTTATTCTGAAATTTTCATCGTTAAATTATAGTACTTCTGGTGCCAAAGAAACAATTTTCATGAATTGTTTCTCACGAAGCTCACGAGCAACGGGTCCGAAGATACGTGTGCCTTTTGGCTCGTCATTGGCATTAAGTAGAACTACTGCATTATCGTCAAAACGGATATAAGAACCGTCTTTTCTGCGAGTTTCTTTGCGTGTTCTTACAACAACTGCCTTAGATACTGTTCCTTTCTTCATAGAAGACGAGGATAAGGCTGATTTTACTGTAACTACTACTTTATCGCCGATACGTGCATACTTTTTTCGGGTGCCACCCAAAACACGGATAACTAAGACTTCTTTTGCTCCGCTGTTATCCGCCACATTACATCTTGATTCTTGTTGTAACATCTCAGTATTGATTTTGTTAAACCGAAATAAACTGAGCAAATTTTATAATCATGACGGTTAGTTTTCCGTCTGACTTTGTTCTATGATATAACTATAAAATAGGAACAGTAAATTTATTTTGCTCTTTCAACTATCTCGACTAATCTCCAACACTTGTTTTTGCTTAAAGGACGAGTTTCCATAATTTTTACGGTATCGCCTTCATTACAAGCATTAGTTTCGTCGTGTGCCATAAACGTAGTAGTTTTTTTCATAAATTTTCCGTATTTTGCGTGTTTCAACTTACGTTCTACAGCTACGGTAATAGATTTCTGCATTTTATTGCTTACTACTATGCCTATTCTTACTTTTCTTGCGTTTCTTTCTTCCATTTTTTCAGAGAGTTAAAGTGTTGATACACTTAGTTTTCTATTGCAAGTTTAGCGTTTAAGGCTGTCATCAACCTTGCAATGTCTTTTCTGAGGTGTCTAATTTGCATTGGATTCTCTATTGGCGTTACTTTGTGTTCAAATTTTAGTTTGACTAAGCTACGTTTTGTTTCTTCTATGCGATTATCTAACTCCTCAATAGACAAATTTTTTAATTCAGAGTATTTCATTGCTTTTGAGAATTAAAGTTATTCTACACTTGCTTCATACTGTCTGTTGATTACAAATTTTGTAACAACAGGTAGTTTTTGTGCTGCCAAGGCAAGAGCTTCTCTTGCAATGGATTCAGGTACGCCTACTACTTCAAAAAGGATAGTACCGGGTTTGATTGGAGCAACCCAGAATTCTGGTGCACCTTTACCTTTACCCATACGTACCTCGGCAGGTTTACGCGTCATTGGCTTGTCAGGAAAAATTCTGATCCAAACTTGACCTTCGCGTTTCATTGCACGAGTTACGGCAATACGTGCTGCTTCTAATTGACGAGCTGTGATAAAACCAATTTCCACTGATTTGATACCAAAATCGCCAAACGCTAACGTATGTCCTCTTTGAGCCAAGCCTTTTACTTTACCTTTTTGAGTTTTTCTGTACTTGGTTCTTTTAGGTTGTAACATGACTATATTATTGAATTACGAAAATAAAAATCTAATTTACAAATAGCTGCACAAAATAGAGAATACAAAGACCTATTTTGTTTATTTGTAAGTCTGTTAAGACACCAATAAAGTTATTATGCTTTACTTTTCGTGGGACTTTTGTTCATGTTAGATAAACATAGTTTCCTTTTGTGATGTATTTCGGTTTGCAAAGGTAGTAATAGTTTTTGGTTTTGCAAATTTTATACATTTTATTTTTGCTTTATTTTACAATTTTTTAGCCTCTTAGCATTATTGCTACAATTAGACGAATTTTTCTACTATAAATTGGACTTGTCTATGGTTTACATAGTTAGGTCTTTGAAAGTCAATTATCTGACACCTCTACGGTGTCTGATAATTTTGCTTAGATGGCTATTATTTGTAACGGTAGGTAATCCGTCCTTTGGAAAGGTCGTAAGGCGACATTTCTAATTTGACTTTATCACCAGGGAGGATACGAATATAGTTCATTCGCATTTTTCCAGAAATATGGGCTATTACTTGGTGTCCATTTTCTAACTCTACTCGAAACATGGCATTGGATAGGGCTTCTAAAATAGTACCGTCTAATTCAATGTTGGATTGTTTTGGCATATCTGATTTGTTTTTATGATATTAATACTTTTTTTTTGCAAAAGTAACCTATTTTATGAATATAATACAAAAAACCACAGACATCTCAAAAACTTTTGTTTGTCTTGTGGTTTTGTATGGTTGAATAAGGTATTTTTAGTAGGTTACTACTGGTGGTAATTCTTTAGCTTGTTCTACAAAATCTGTTACAGAGCTTAAAGAAGGAATCTGTCTAACTAAGTTTTTTTCGGCATTTACTTCGGCTATTTTGGCGTGTAAATTTTCGGGTTTGCGGTTGCGAAGTTCTTTTACGGTATCTACGCCTGCTGCTTTTAGGATTTCGGCATTTTGTGAACTTACGCCTTTGATTCTAAATAAATCTGCCATATTTACCCAGTCTAAGATTTTGCCTTCGTCTAAACCTGATTCTTCGGCTATTTTTTTGCGACCACTTTTATCTTTGCCTGCTTCTAATAAACCTTCTACGGTTTTGATGCCTGCTAAGCCTAATTTTTCTGCATATACAGGGCCAATTCCTTCGATTTCTATGATTTTATAAGCCATTTTGGTTATTTGTTATAAGTTTGTAAATAAAAATTACTAAAAACAATGATATGTACTTTTAAGGATAATTGCAAATTTTTAGGCTTTTTATTTTATTGATTTTTGCTTAAATTTTTGGAGCAAAATGTTATCCACAAGTAGATAAGAGATAAGGCATAGGAACAGAGTAAATGTGCTAATTTTTATGTAATTTTTTGCAAATAGATGACAAAGACATAAAGTTCACAAAAAAACAAAATGTATTTTTATCCTATTAACGAATAATTATTAATTAATTTTGATAAAAAATTTATTATTTTTATTATTAAGTAAGTGAATAAAATTAAGGTTGCTCAGCAATTCCCACTTTGCAATAAAAATGTTAATTTTTGCTATTTTTGTGATTTCAAGTAATTCCCTACTTTTATGCCAAAAAGTTTTTCATTTTTGCGAAAGTCCCTGACTTTTGATGGTCTGCTC
>JBIKRY010000240.1:0-7570 GCA_044348925.1 Bernardetiaceae bacterium | reverse complement strand
CCAACAATCGTAGCCGATAAATAAGAGGCTAAAGTACCACAAATCAAAGCCCTAAAGCCTAAAGCAGCCAAATCTGCACGTCTTTCGGGTGCTAATTCGCCAATTCCTCCTACTTGAATAGCAATAGAACTAAAATTTGCAAAACCACACAAAGCAAAACTCAAAATAGCAGTAGTTTTGGCACTCAAACCATTTTTAATCATTACCGTCAAATCACTGTAGGCAACAAATTCGTTGATAACCATTTTAGTTCCTAACAAACCACCTGCCTTTAAAATTTCGTTGCTTGGCACACCCATTACCCATGCAAAAACCGAAAATACAGCTCCTAAAATCTCTTTCATACTCAACTTAGCCAAATCGATGCCCATAAAATCTAAAGACAAACCCCAACTTGCCAAATGTCCACCTCCCCAACCCAAAACTCCATCTACTAAAGCTATTAAGCCGATAAAACCAATCAACATAGCTATTACATTCAAAGCTACTTTTAATCCATCACTTGCCCCATGTGAAATTGCGTCTAATAAATTGGTATGTTGTTGTTTTACTTCCAAAGTTACTGCTCCTGTGGTGGCAGATTGTTCTACTTCGGGATATACAATTTTGGAAATTACCAAAGCACCAGGGGCAGCCATTAAACTCGCAGCAATAAGGTATTCGGCAGGCACACCCATAGCAATATACACCGCCATGACACCTCCCGCAATACACGCCATACTACCCGACATGGAAGCCAATAATTCAGATTTGGTCATCGAATTGATATAAGGCTTTATCATAATTTGTGCCTCTACTTGTCCCACAAAAGCACTTGCAACATTAGATAATGCCTCACTACCACTTACTCGCATGAGTTTATAGACCACAAAAGCAATAGCAGAAATAACTTTTTGCATCAATCCAATATGATAAGCAATATTTACCAAAACAGCTACAAAAATAATTGTTGGCACTACTTTGAACATAAAAATAAAGCTATGTTCCATACCAAGTTTTTCGGCTAAGACATTTTGACGTACCAAAACTCCAAACACAAAATCTGCACCTGCATTGGAAAAGTCTAAAACAGTAGTAACTACTTTCCCTAATTTGCCAAATACAATTTTACCTATATCTGTTTTGAGAATAAATAAAGCCAAAAGAATTTGCAAAGCCAAACCAGTGCCTACAAGCCTATAATTGATGTTTTTTTTGTTGTTGGATAATAAAAAAGCAATGCCAAGAATAAATACAATGCCAATAAGTCCAGTAAATTTTTCCATGATTGTGTACAGGTTAAGATTTTGTTGCAAAATAGTAAAATATTTTTGTTTTATGTAAATTATAAAAATTATAAAAAAAAGTAGTCTATAATTTCTCCAAAAAGGTCTGTTTATTATTAGGTTTTCCGCATCAAAATTTAAAAGTAAGGTTTATGTAATAAAATTCATCTTACTGCTAAAATATTGCACACGGATAACACAGAACACGCAGATTTACACAGTTTTTCTACTTATATTACTTTTATTACCTTTATTAACTTATATTTTTCTATGTATTTATGTTACTACGTGGTTAAAATAATTTTGATGCGGAAAACCTAATTTGTTATTTTCTTTCATTTACAAATTACAAAACCATAACAAAGTAAAATATTTGCAACAGAAGAAGTTTTTTTAACGTATATATAAGTAGATATTCCAAAAATAGTATCTTTGTATTTTATTCATTTCACATAAACATAAATTAAATTATTATGGCTTTATTCAAATCTTCAAATCCTGCCTTAGGAGACGATACTTTCTCTAAATTTGGTAGGTCGTCTGACACAACAGACGTAATGACTATTAACGGAACAGTCAATAAAATAGGCATTTTATTGTTATTAGTAGTTTGTTCTGCGGTTTGGACTTGGAACATATACCTCAATAACACGGAGTCTGGTGCAGTTTTGCCTTGGGTCATTGGTGGTTCTATTGGTGGTTTTGTGATGGCAATCGTTACGATTGCCAAAAAAGAATGGGCATATATTACAGCACCTATTTATGCTATCTTGGAAGGCTTGGCTATTGGTGGTATTTCTGCTATTTTTGATACAAGCTACCCTGGTATTGTATTACAGGCAGTTTTATTGACTATGACCACTTTAGGAGCATTGCTATTTTTGTATAAAACAGGCATTATCAAAGCAACCGAAAACTTCAAACTTATTGTAACATCAGCTACAGGTGGCATTGCATTATTGTATATTAGCCAATTAATTTTGGGTATGTTTGGCGTTAATATCCCATATATTCACGAAAGTGGTGTTATTGGTATTGGTTTTAGTTTATTTGTGGTGGTAATAGCTGCTTTAAACTTGGTAATGGATTTTGATTTTATAGAAAGCGGTGCCGAAGAACAAGCACCAAAATTTTTGGAATGGTATGCTGCTTTTGGTTTGATGGTAACCTTAATTTGGCTATACTTTGAGTTTTTAAAATTACTTTCTAAATTAAGAGATTAATTAATTTTTGTACGATTGTCAAGGTCTTCGACCATTGCCAACGTACAAAAATTAACTACTTTTATACGTTGGCAATGGTCGAAGACCTTGACAATCGTATATAAAAATCAACTACTTTTATACGTTGGCAATGGTCGAAGACCTTGACAATCGTATATAAAAATCAACTACTTTTATACGTTGGCAATGGTCAAAGACCTTGACAATCGTATAAAAGTAATTACTTATTTTTGAGTTTGGCAAAGTTTTTTATAACTTTGCCAAACTTACACCACCAACAAACCACTTTTTATGTCAAAATTTTATACCCTTGCCATTGTATTTTTCTGTTCCCTATTTTTATCGGCTTGTTTCGAATTGCGTGAAGAAATAGATTTGCAGAAAGATGGTTCGGGAACTTACCGTTTGCTTTTAGATATGAGCCAAAGTAAAGCAACTATAGACCTCGCCCAAAAAATGCAACAAGACGCAGAAGCAAACAAAAACCTTAATTTTACCATAGATTCTACCTTTGCAAAGAGTAAATTGCGTTTTAATGGAATGTTAGGAATTAGCCAAGCCAAAGATTCTATCAACAAAATAGATTATATTTTTGGAATTAGCTTTAATTTTTCGGGAATCGAAGCCCTAAATAACGCAATTATGGAATTAAATAGAGATGAAAATGGAAAAAATACCATACAAGAACCTATTTATAGCCTATCAAAAAATATTTTTACCAAACAAAATATTTATTATTTTAATAATATTAGCGAAGTTTTGAAACAAAGTAATAATACAGAAAAAAATGAAAAACTAAAAACCTTATTACAAGGTGCAAACTATGTTTCTATTATAAAAGTAAATGGGAAAATCAAAAAAATTAGCAACAAAAAAGCCGAAATAGACTATACCAAAACTGTTTTACGTCTTAGCACCGCATTACCCGAAGCCATTAGCGGAAATGCAGACTTGGGAAATACTTTGAAAATAAAATAGTAAAATCAATCTTTAAGCCAAGTTACATAGCAACCGTATCCTTGCTTTTAGGCGAATGAGATTGTGAACTTTCGATATTTTTGAGATAAATAGCATAAAAATTAGCTATTTTAATTCGTTTTGTTATTTTTGTGGATATTATAGAAAAGTGGATAAATTTGCGTAACAAGCCTACTATTTTTGTATAATTTTGGCAATAGTATTGTATAAATTAGCAATTACAACACAGATTATATTATGAACATTCACGAGTATCAAGCAAAAGAAATTTTGAAAAGCTATGGTGTACGTATCCAAGAGGGTATTGTTGCATCTACGCCACAGGCTGCTCTCGAAGCTGCCCGCCAACTCGGTGCTGAAACAGGTAGCAAATGGTTTGTGGTAAAAGCACAAATCCACGCAGGCGGCAGAGGCAAAGGTGGTGGTGTCAAATTGGCAAAAAGTTTGGAACAAGTTGCCGAAATTTCTAAACAAATTTTGGGTATGCAACTCGTTACGCCACAGACAGGTGCTGAAGGAAAAAAAGTACACAAAGTTTTGATAGCACAAGATGTGTATTACCCTGGAGAGTCGCAACCAAAAGAATACTATATGAGTATTTTGTTGGACAGAAGCAAAGCCTGCCCAATGATTGTGGCAAGCACCGAAGGTGGTATGGACATTGAAGAAGTCGCACACAACACTCCCGAAAAACTTATCAAAGAATGGGTAGACCCTCGTGTTGGATTGCAACAATTCCAAGCTCGCAAAATTGCATTTCAATTAGGTTTGGAAGGAGAAGCATTTAAAGAAATGGTAAAATTTATTTTTGCCCTTTACAAAGCCTATATTGCTACAGATTCTTCGATGTTTGAAATCAACCCTGTATTAAAAACATCGGATAACAAAATTTTGGCAGTAGATGCAAAAGTAAATTTAGATGATAATGCACTGTTTCGTCAAACCAAATTGGCAGAATTGAGAGATATTCTCGAAGAAGACCCATTGGAAGTAGAAGCATCAGAATCAGGCTTAAATTATGTAAAACTCGATGGAAATGTGGGTTGTATGGTAAATGGTGCAGGTTTGGCAATGGCTACGATGGATATTATCAAACTTTCTGGTGGAGACCCCGCTAATTTCCTTGATGTAGGTGGTGGAGCAAATGCACAAACTGTAGAAGCTGGTTTCCGCATTATTCTCAAAGACCCAAAAGTAAAAGCTATTCTAATTAATATTTTTGGTGGTATTGTACGTTGCGACAGAGTTGCCAATGGCGTTGTAGAAGCATACAAAAAAATAGGCAATATTAATGTACCTATTATTGTACGTTTGCAAGGTACAAATGCAGCGGAAGGTGCAAAAGTAATTGCAGAGTCGGGCTTACAAGTAGTACCTGCTATTTTGTTAAAAGATGCAGCCGAAAGAGTAAAAGAAGCTATTGCAACAAAATAAATAAAGGAATAGATAATACGATAGACTTTTTGTAAAAGTCTATCGACAGGTATCAAAAAAAGCAACTTTTCAACACTTGAAAAGTTGCTTTTTTTGATACTATATTGCAAATTTCATCACAAAAAAGTGGTCATCTTGGATATAATTTCAAGCAGAGTAACCAAATTTATCCTACAAAATACTACATTCCTATCTATCTATACAAAAAAAATTATGGTTAAAATTATCTTAAATTAGTAATATTTTTTGGAATTTTAAACTAAGATTTGCAAATTTCGCCACACTTTTAAAAGTTTTGCCCATTTTAGATGAAAGCCCTACAAATCCAAGACACCAAACAACGAATTAGCATGGTAGATGTACCAATACCTGTTCCACAAAAAGGACAAGCATTGGTAAAACTAAAAGCTGCTGCACTCAATCATAGAGACCAATGGATACGAGAAAATAAATATCCAAAAATAAAATTTAACACTACTTTAGGCTCAGACGGTTGCGGAATAGTGGAACAAGTAGCCGACAAAGGGGACGAATATTGGCTTGGCAGAGATGTGGTCATCAATCCAAATAATGATTGGGGTGCAAATCCTGTAGTACAATCTCACGAACATTATCATATTTTGGGAATGCCAAAAAATGGTACTTTTGCAGAATATGTAGTAGTCGAAGTAGATAGATTACACGACAAACCTTCACATCTTAGTTATGAAAGGGCTGCGGCAATTCCTTTGGCTGGGTTAACTGCGTTTCGTGCTACGTTTACGCAAGGACAAGTCTATAAAGGCGAAAACGTATTGATTTCGGGTATTGGTGGTGGCGTGGCTCTGTTTGCTTTTCAATTTGCGTTGGCAAGTGGAGCAAATGTATATGTTACCTCAAGTAGTGATGATAAATTGGACAAAGCACTAAAAATAGGTGCGACAGGCGTTGCAAATTATACACAAACAGATTGGCATAAAGAACTAAATGAAAAAGCAAATGGCTTTGATTTGGTAATTGACAGTGGCGGTGGCGACAATTTTAATGCACTTATCAAAATGATGCGACCTGCAGCACACCTCGTTTTTTATGGAGCAACACAAGGTTTGCCTACTGCATTGGACTTATATCGAGCTTTTTATAATCAATTACGGATTCAAGGAACTACGATGGGAAATGATGCCGAATTTGATGAAATGGTAAAATACATTGCAAGCAAAAAAATTATTCCTGTAGTAGATTCTATTAGACCTTTTGACAGCATTATTTCTGCATTAGACGAAATGAAAGACGGCAATCAGTTTGGAAAATTAGTCGTAAAATTTTAAAAGACTAAGTCTATAAACTAATAAAATAAAAAAACTAATAAAATAAGTCGGGAAAGATGCTATATGCAAGATGAAATAATATGTATAAAATAGTAATTTTTTTATACATATTATTCTGCAATTCCACAAATTTCTCATTCAACATTCAAAATTATTTTTTCAACATTTCTATTTCAAAAATAATGAACTTTCTCTCTCAAAATTCCGATACCATTATAGCCTTAGCAACTGCACAAGGCACAGGTGCTATTGCAGTGATTCGTTTGTCAGGTACTGATGCAATTAGTTTGGTAAATCGTTTTTTTAGAGGAAAAAATCTCGAACAGCAGGCAAGTCATAGCCTACATTTTGGCACTATCAGAGATGGCGAAGAACTTAATAGTGCAATTATAGATGAAGTAGTAGTCGCAATTTTTATAGCCCCAAAATCTTTTACAGGCGAAAATATCGTAGAAATTTCTTGTCATGGTTCTCCATATATTATCCAAAAAATTATCCAATTATTTGTGGATAATGGAGCAAGAATGGCACGTGCAGGCGAATTTACCTTAAGGGCTTTTTTGCATGGACGAATGGATTTGAGCCAAGCCGAAGCCGTTGCCGACCTTATTGCAGCAGACTCGGCAGCCTCTCATAAAGTTGCAATGAATCAAATGCGAGGTGGTTTTTCGTTGGAAATCAAGAACTTACGTACAGATTTGATTCATTTTGCGTCTATGTTGGAATTGGAATTGGATTTTGTCGAAGAAGATGTAGTATTTGTAAATCGTGAACAATTTGCCATTTTATTGCAAAAATTAGCAACTTTGGTAAACAAACTTTTAGATTCTTTTCGTTTGGGAAATGTCTTAAAAAAAGGCGTAATGACCGTTATTGCAGGCAGACCAAATGCAGGAAAATCTACTTTGCTCAACGCATTATTGAACGAAGAAAGGGCAATAGTTTCCGAAATTGCAGGAACTACCAGAGATACGATTGAGGAGATTTTGACCATTCAAGGAATTGCTTTTCGTTTGATTGACACAGCAGGGATTCGTGAAGCAACCGACCAAATAGAGGCTATAGGCGTAAAAAAAACATTGGAAAAAGTAAACGAAGCAGCTATTTTGGTCTATGTATATGATATTACCAATACTACTTTAGACGAAGCTCAAGCCGATATTTTGGCTCTTTACAAGCCTACTATGGACTTGCTGGTGCTTGCCAATAAAATAGATTTGCAAACAGATTACCGTACTTTTGTATTGCCACAAACTACCAATTATCCCGAATTATTTGTATCCGCCAAAAATCCCAAAACTATCGAAGAAATTAAGCAAACTCTGTTTGAATTGGTTGCTAAAGAATATAAAGCAGACCAAAC
>JBIKRY010000025.1:0-24278 GCA_044348925.1 Bernardetiaceae bacterium | reverse complement strand
TATTTCAAAATATATTTTTGGCATTAAAATTATTTTAACCGCCAAGTACGCCAAGTTTACGCAGAGAACACAAAGAAAACTTGAAAAATTAGCAACTTTGCAAACTTTGCTTTACTCTTTGCGGATTTTGCGGTTAGATAAAAATAACTGAATAAGGCAAATTAAATTTTGATGTGTAAAACCTAATTTCAAAACATAAAATTATGTACCATAAAATAATTAGTTTATTTTTTATTTTTCTTATATTTGCAAGTTGCCAAACACAAAAAAAAGAAAAAAAGGAGAAACTACAAATCGTCTGCACAACAGGTATGATTGCCGATGGAATAGAAAATATTGTTGCTGATGCTGCCCAAATACAGTCTTTGATGGGCGAAGGAGTGGATCCACATTTGTATAAAGCCACTACAGGAGATTTGGAAAAATTGTATAATGCAGATATTATTTTTTATAATGGTTTGCATTTGGAGGGGCGAATGGTGCAAGTTTTAGAAAAATTGGGTCGTCTAAAACCTGTTATTGCCATTGGTAATGGCATTGCAGAAAAAGAACTTTTGCTGGTAGATAGTGCCTCGCATACCCATGACCCACATATTTGGTTTGATGTAAAAAATTGGTCTGCTGCTTTGCAATATGCCAACCTTGCATTACAAAAATATGATAGCACACATGCACAATTTTATGCCAAAAATGCAAGCAACTATCTACAAAAATTGCTTGTATTGGATAGTGTAGTGGCAAAAAAAATTAGCCAAATACCTGAAAATCAACGTCTTTTAATCACTTCGCATGATGCTTTTAGCTATTTTGGCAAACGATATGCCATAGAAGTTCGGGGTTTGCAAGGAGTTTCGACGGCTGCCGATTTTGGTTTGAAGGATATATCTGACCTCGTAAAAATTATTGTGGAACGAAAAATACGAGCTATTTTTGTAGAAACCTCTGTATCTGAAAAATCTATAGATGCTGTAGTAATTGGTTGCAAGGCACGTGGGCATGAGGTAATTATTGGCGGGCATTTATACACAGATGCAATGGGTGCAAAAAATACTGCCGAAGGTACATATATTGGTATGATGCAAGCAAATCTGCGAATGATAACTGAAGGTTTGCGGTAAATACATGGTGCTGTAGTTTTTAGGCTACAGCACAATGACCACTTACATATTGCTAATTATGTATTACTAATCTCCATCACTACTCATAAAAGTTATGGAAATTCCTAACAAAGATGACATATCACTCTTAAAAAAACGAGTCAATTTTTGTAATTCGGTATTCAAATTATCTATTACCGCAGGATTACTACTTAATTGTTCCGAAAAACGAGGACTATCGGGCAGAGCAGCTAAAGCTATTTTTACTTGTGCTAATTGTGTTTCGGTAGCCGTTATCAAAGCAGTTCCGCCTTCCACACTTGCCAAATATTGTTTAAAACCAATGCCTTGCACGCCATTTTTATTTTTGCCATACCAAATATTTTCTATATTCGTAAAATGTTCTCGCATCATTTTAATAGATTTTCCGCTATAATATGCTTCGACTTTATTTGGCTCTATTTGTGTTTGCCCTGGACGTTTGCCCAATGGCAAACTAACTTTGTAATTTTTGATAGATTCATAGCTTTTAATAAATTCGTTATATAAAACTGATGTACTACTACCACTTTCTTTACCTGTATTATTGATAAATTCGGCTCGGTAACTTCCATTCCAAGCATTTAGCACTGCGTCTATTTGGGTTTTTGCATTGCCTACAATTGCCACTAAATAATTTTTGCGATTTGGGTTTGTAAAATTACTAAGTATTTTTTGATTATCATTTTTTAGGTCAAATAGCAAATATTCTATTGCCAAAAAACCTCTATTTGCCCGATTAAAATCTTGTAAACTTGTATTATTTGCTGCAATATTAGCCTCAATCATTGTTTCGCTGGCAGGAAAAGTGCCAATTTCTTCTACCAAAGATTTGCGTAAACCATCTTCGGCTGCTGCACCTATATTATAAGCATTGCTATTTTGCCAACTAAGATAGGCATTTTCCCACGCTGTTTGTGCCTCTATCAAATTGGATAAGCTGGGAGTTTGGGCAAAAGTTTGCACAGTTGCCTGCAAAACACTTGTTTTGCTTTGCAAATCTATAAAAGATGGTTTGATAAAATTATCTGCATAATTTTGCAACATCACTTGACGGTCAAAATTGCTGCTTGTTGGATTATCTTTTTTGCTATCACAGGAAAAAAGAATAAGATTGGTTAGTGTTAGTAATAAGTATCTAAAATACTTGTTCGGTACTATATACATGGCTATATATTTTTTTTTTGCAAAGCTACAAAAAATATATTTACTATTTATAATTAGTCTAAATAAATTTAAAAAAAATAACACTTCTTGTAAGTTGTATGAAACTCTCATTCACATGAAGGCGGATAAGCAAATAAATTATTTTTTATTGATTTTTTTTATTCACAAAAAATATATTAACTTTGTATTCATAAAATAGTTAAACAAGTTAAGATGATTGCAGAACCTACAAAAGTAAAATATAACGAAGATAGTATAAAGTCGTTAGATTGGCGTGAACACATACGCCTACGTCCAGGTATGTATATTGGCAAATTAGGTGACGGCTCGGCTCAAGATGATGGTATTTATGTGTTGGTCAAGGAGATAGTCGACAATAGTATTGATGAGTTTTCGATGGGCAATGGTAGAGAAATAAAAATTTCGGTAACTTCTAATCGGGTAGAAGTTCGGGATTATGGTCGTGGAATTCCATTAGGTAAAGTAATAGATTGTGTATCGAAGATAAATACAGGTGGGAAATACGATTCTGGGGCTTTTCAGAAATCTGTTGGCTTGAATGGAGTAGGTACAAAAGCCGTAAATGCACTGTCGCAATATTTTAAAGTTTCCTCTTTTAGAGAAAAGGAAATGAAGATGGCGGAATTTTGTAAAGGCGAAATTACCAAAGATGCACCTGTAGTTGCAAGCAAAGAACCCAATGGAACTTTTATAGCTTTTGAGCCAGACGAAAGTATTTTTAGGAATTTTCATTTTATACCCGAATATCTCAAAGATTTAATTTGGAATTATGCGTTTTTGAATGCAGGTTTAAAAATCAATTTTAATGGACAAGAATATTTTTCCAAAGATGGTTTAAAAGATTTGTTAAAACGCAAAACAGATGAAGAAAGTCTGCGTTATCCAATTATTCACCTCAAAGGGCAAGATATTGAAATAGCTTTGACACATAACGAGCAATATGGCGAAGAATATTATTCGTTTGTCAATGGACAATATACGACGCAAGGAGGCACACATTTGGCAGCTTTTCGGGAGGCAATCGTCAAGGCAGTACGTGAATTTTATAAAAAAGAATTTGAAGCAGCCGATATTCGTGCCTCTATTGTAGGTGCTATTGCCATACGTATTCAAGAACCTATTTTTGAATCACAAACCAAAACCAAATTAGGCTCACAAAATATTTCTCCAGATGGAGTTACCTTGCGAACTTTTGTAAATGATTTTATCAAAAAATCATTAGATGATTATTTGCATAAAAATCCAGCAACGGCAGATGCACTACTCAAACGTATTTTGCAATCGGAAAGAGAACGAAAAGATATTGCAGGTATCAAAAAATTGGCAAATGATAGAGCAAAAAAAGCAGCCGTTTTCAACAAAAAACTTCGTGATTGTCGCATTCATTACAACGAAGCCAAAGAAACAGATACTAAAAAATACGATACTACATTATTTATTACCGAAGGAGATTCGGCAAGTGGTAGCATTACCAAAGCAAGAGATGTGCAAACGCAAGCCGTTTTTAGTTTGCGAGGCAAGCCCTTAAATTGTTTTGGACTTACCAAAAAAATTGTGTACGAAAACGAAGAATTTAACTTGTTGCAACACGCATTAAATATTGAAGATGGTTTGGAGGGTTTGCGATATAACAAAGTAGTGATTGCAACTGATGCCGATGTAGATGGTATGCACATTCGATTGTTGCTAATGACATTTTTTATGCAATTTTTCCCTGATTTGGTGCGTAATGGGCATATTTATATTTTGGAAACACCATTGTTTCGAGTGCGAAATAAGCAAAAAACTTATTACTGTTATTCGGAAGAAGAAAAACAAAAAGCTATTACTAAATTAGGCAACAAACCTGAAATAACTCGTTTTAAAGGTTTAGGAGAAATTTCGCCAGACGAATTTGGTAAATTTATTGGCGAAGACATCAAATTAGAGCCTATTATCTTACAGAAAGAAACCCCAATTCAAAAACTTTTGGCATATTACATGGGCAAAAATACGATGGAAAGACAAAATTTTATCATTGACCATTTGAGAGTAGAAAAAGATTTGGCAAATGAATAACTATTTGTAAGTGATGCAAATAAATGTATCATAAACTTTACTATCCTGTCTATTACCCATTAGTTTTGCCAATTTGCTGTAGTGTGGACTTGAGTCGGAGATGCCTGTTCACACTACAGCAAATTTAATTTTAGCACAATATTTTTTATAGGTTTTTTGCAACTCTCATTTTTTATCTACAAATTTGCAAAATTGTGAAAATACTTTTTTACTTATTTTCTTATCTCAACTCTTAGGCTTTTTAGTATGATTATACTTTTACATTTTCTATTCCTATATTTGTAAACTTAATAATATAAACCTATACAAAATAATTTTTTTATTGTAGTAGAGGTTATGCAATCGTATATACTATGCGATGCCAAAATTTTGTTGTACGATATGCAAACAAAAAATTGCATAAGCTATTACAATAAAATTTGTAGAACTTTTACCAAGCAAAATTATTTTTAGGTTTTATAATTTGCCTATACTATGCTCAAAAACACATTATGGTTGAATACAGTTGCTATGATTGGCATTTGTTGTTCAGGTATTGCTTACGCTAAATTATCGGACAAAGTTACTTTTGATGCCGAAAAAATTAGAAAAAAATATTCATTGGCACTGTTGGACACACCTCCAAAATCTAAAATATTGCCATTGCCAAAAAATGACCCCTTTTCGAATGGCTTGCCTACCTATAGACAAGACCGTTTGGGAAGTCCTTATTCGGGCTACTATTCTCCCTATCGGCAACGACTTTCGCCTTTATTGAATTTGCCAAATGGAAAACTAAACACCAATATTCATTTAGATACTACAGGAAAATACTATAAAATTAGTGAAAAAATAGGAAACAATAATTATCGTACTCCTACAACTATTTCTTTGCAACAATACCAAAAGATGAAGGCAGATTCTGCTGCTCGTAGGTATTGGCTTGGCAAAGATTTGGCTTCGGGTGCCGTAAAAAGTGGTGGGGGACAAGACCGTCTTATTCCTCTCTACAAACTTCCCCCAATAGCAGCAAAACTTTTTGGAGGGGATAATATCGACATCAAACCAATGGGACAAGTTGTCTTAGATTTGGGAGGAAGATGGCAGAGTATTGCCAATCCACAAATTCCTGTAGCCCAACAGAGTAATGGCGGTTTGTTTTTTGACCAACAAATCCGCTTAAGTATGGCAGGTTCTATTGGCGAAAGATTGAAACTTAATATTAATTGGGACACAAAAAGTACCTTTCAATTTGAAAACCAATTTAAAATTAGTTATGCTCCAGCAAATTTATTGGAAGACCCAGGTATTATTAAAGAGTTGAATGTAGGAAATGTGAGTATGCAATCGAGCAATTCCTTGATAACAGGTGGGCAGAATTTGATGGGTATTCAAACAAAGTTGCAATTTGGTAAACTTTGGATAAATGCAACGGCTGCCAATCAACGTGGCTCACAGGAAACTTTGGTACTTCGTGGTGGTGGGCAACAACGAGAATTTGAGATTCGAGCAGACCAATACGAATTTAACAAACACTTTTTCCTGTCTGATTTTTTTAGAAATAATTATGAAAAGGCTTTGCGAACAATTCCTATGGTTACGGGTGGCGTAGTGGTAACAAGGGTAGAGGTGTATGTTACCAATCGTGTAAATAATACACAAACTTTGCGAAATGTTGCTTCATTTTTAGATTTGGGCAATACCAAACCTTATCGTAACAATAATTCGGCTATTACGGTCAATCCAGCAATTCCGTCTTCGTCTAATGACGCAAATAGCTTATACAAAACTCTCGAAGGAAATGCAGCTTTGCGTAATATTGATAATGTAAATAGTATTTTAGGCGGTTTGCAATTAGAAAAAGGCACAGATTACGAAGTTTTGCGTGCAGCCCGCAAACTTTCGCCAAATGAATTTAGTTTGCACCCTACTTTAGGCTATATTTCTTTGCAAACTCCTGTAAGAAATGACGAAATTGTGGCAGTTTCTTACGAATATACCTACAACGGACAACGGTTTACGGTGGGAGAATTGACCGAAAAATACCAAAATCTTGGTGCAAATGATGCAATTATCTTAAAAATGTTGAAACCTTCCACGATTCGCACCGATTTGCCAACTTGGGACTTGATGATGAAAAATATTTATAGTTTAAATAGCAATCAAATTTCAAAAGACAATTTTCAGTTGCGTGTAATTTATCGGGACGATTTAACAGGAATAGACAATCCTAATTTGCAAGAAGGTGTAAATACGAATAATGTGCCGTTGCTACAAATTTTTGGTTTGGATAGACTCAACCAAAATAATGACCCGCAACCCGATGGAAATTTTGACTTTATTGCAGGTTCTACCACACAAAATACGGTAGCAGGAAGTATGCAAAATAACACGCAAATTGGTGGTGCAAACCAACAAAATTTGGGTGGTTCACCTCCTATTACGATTGCACCAGAATTTGGGCGTATTATTTTTCCTGTTTTAGAGCCTTTTGGAAAAACTTTAGATGATAAATTTTTGCCCGACCAAGAATTACAACTCCGAAACAAATATGTTTTCAACGAATTATATCGCAAAACACAAGCAGACGCACAATTATTGTCGAGCAAAAGTAAATTTTTTATCAAAGGAAGTTTTCAAGCTGCCACAGGTACAGAAATTAGATTACCAGGGATTAATATAGCACCTCGTTCTGTGCAAGTACAAGCAGGTGGTACTACATTAGCAGAAGGGGCAGATTATACGGTAGATTATCAATCGGGTTTGGTGCGAATTACCAATGCAAATGTAATGGCTTCGGGCAAAGAAATTCGTATTCAGTACGAAAGAGCAGATTTGTTTAATTTTCAAACACGCAATTTGTTTGGGCTTGATGCACAATATCTACTTTCCAAAAATACAAAATTTACAAGTACCATTATGCACCTCAACGAAAGACCTATTATTTCGAGGGTTAATATTGGTTCGGAGCCTACACGCAATACTTTAGCAGGTTTTGGGGTGCAACATAGAGAAGATGATGCACGTTTTTTGACCAAAATGGTCGACAAATTGCCTTTCTATAGCACCAAAGAAAAATCAAGTTATACGATAACTTCGGAAATAGCTGCACTCATTCCAGGGACAAATCAACTGATAGAAAAAGATGGTGGTACTTCGTTTATTGATGATTTTGAGGCAGCAGAAATTCCATATGATTTGGGCAGACAACCTATTACTTGGCAGTTGGGAGCTACACCACAAAAAATATTGCAGGCTTTTCCTGTAAATCCAAATACACCGCGTGATTATAGTGCAAAACGTGCCAAAATGTCTTGGTACACCGTAGATTTTACAGCTTTTTCTTCGACTGTAGGCGGTGCTACACCACCAGGGAATATTACCTTAAAAGATATGCAAAATCATTATGTAAGACCTATTCCTTATGACGAAATTATAAAACCCGACCAACAACAAATTAATTTGCCCGAAAATGTAATGAATTTGGCATATTATCCAAACGAAAGAGGGCAATATAATTTTACAACAGAATTAAACAGTGATGGAACTTTGAAAAATCCTCGCCAAAATTTTGCTGCAATTACAAAGGGCATTACGTCTGATGTAGATTTTGATAATATTAACGTGCAATATGTAGAATTTTGGTTGTTAGACCCGTTTATTAAAGGAGATAATGGAAAAATTATTTCGCAATTACCTGATGGAAAAAATATCTACGCAAGTAATAATACTTCGGGTGGAAAATTATATTTTAATTTGGGGAACATTTCGGAAGATGTAATTCCTGATAGCAGACATGGATTTGAAAATGGATTGCCAACAGATACCATTACCTCTGGAATTGTGAAAGAAACAACTTGGGGACGAGTAACCGAAAAACAATTTCTTACCAATGCCTTTGCTTCCGAAAATGGGGCAAGACAACAACAAGACGTAGGACTTGACGGGGTAAATGACGAACAAGAACGGATAAGATTTCAGCCATATCTAAGCAGGTTGCGACAAATTTTGCCAAATGATGTCTATCAAAAATTTGAGGCTGACCCTTCCAATGACAATTTTAGGTATTATTTGGGCGGAGAATCTGATGGTTTAGATTTGAAAGTCCTTGACCGTTATAAAAAATATAACGGAACAGAAAACAATTCTCCCGAAAATGCAGGCACAGCATCTTACACCACACTGCCTGATAATGAAGACTTAAATAGAGATAATTCCTTGAATGATATTGAAGGATATTATGAATATGAATTAGATTTAAGACAAGGGCAAATCGAAAAAAATCCGTATATTGTAGATAAAGTTACCAGAACTGTCAATGGCGACCAAGTTACGTGGTATCAAATCCGTATTCCTGTGCGAGAAGGCACAAAAGTAGGTGCTATAGATGGTTTCAAATCTATGCGATTTATGCGTATGTATATGACAGATTGGGAACAACCTGTAGTGTTGCGAATGGCACGTTTTCAGTTTGTAGGCACTCCTTGGCGACCTTTTACGGAAAATATGCAGTACCCAGGGCTAAATTTGCCACGTGAACCGTATAATGTGAACAATTTTAGGGTTTCTTCTATCAATATCATCAACAATGGCAATCCAACGCCAAATAGCAATATTGTACCTTATGTATTGCCTCCAGGGTTTAGTAGAGATGTAAATTTGGCTTCGAATACCCAAGCACGTTTGAATGAACAGTCTTTGAAAATATGCGTAGATGGGTTAGAAGACAGAGATGCAAGAGCAGTTTACAAAAATCTTATTTTGGATATGGTAAACTACAAACGTCTAAAGATGTTTTTGCACGCCGAAAGTCCTACAGCAAAAGATGGCGAAGTAAATGCTTTTATTCGTGTGGGAACAGATTTCAAAGAAAATTTCTATGAAATAGAAGTTCCTTTGAAAATGACTCCGTTCAATGTTAGCAGCAGTGATGTAGATAAAATTTGGATAAGTGAAAATGAAATAGATGTTGCTACACAAGATTTGATAGATGTAAAAGCAAGGCGAAATAATTCTCGACTTTCTTTGCGTGTGCCTTATATCGAAACTGTAGGTAGATTTAAAATTACGGTCATTGGAAATCCTGATTTGAGTAGTGTGCAAACAATTATGATAGGAGTTCGGAATCCCGAAAGTGCCGATGGACAACCAAAATCTGTCTGTATTTGGGCTAATGAATTGCGAGTTGCGGAATTTAATAATCGGGCAGGTTGGGCAACAAGAACAGCTTTTAATGCCAAATTAGCAGATTTGGCGATTGTAAATGCTAATTTCCGCTATGTTTCCCCGTTTTTTGGAGGTATTCAAGACAAAATTTCGCAACGTACCCGAAACCATACTCTCGAATATGATATTAATATGGCAATTCAATTAGATAAATTTTATTTGAATAAGTTTGGTATTCGTTTACCTTTGTATGTAGGCGTAGAACGTAGGGTTTTGACACCATATTTTAATCCACTTGACCCAGATACCCCTTTATCTACGTCTTTAGATTCCAAAGACAAACCTAATGAGTTTGCAGATTTGGTGCAAGAGGATATGGTAGCACGTACCATTAGCCTGCAAAATATAGGCAAAACACGCATGAATGCACAAAAAAAACCAAAGCCTTGGGACATAGAAAATTGGAATTTTAGCATAAGTTATTTTGAAAGAATTAGCAGTAATGTGCGAATAGCAGAATATTTACAAACCAATACCAAAGTAGGCATTGGCTATATGTTTACAAGTCAAGCAAAACCTATAGAGCCATTTGCCAAAAATCAACATTTGGAAGGCAAATATTTGAAATTTGTGAAAGATTTGAATCTAAATCCTATTCCAAATACGGTAAGTGTGCGTGGAGATTTTGAAAGACGTTTTGTAAAAACGCAACTTCGAAATGGACAGCTTACTACGCTTGGCGTTGTGCCTTTGTACGAAAAAGCATTTAATTTTAATCGGGCATATCAAGTAGCTTGGAGTGTTACCAAAAATTTTCGGATAGATTACAATGCTACCGCAATGGCAGTAATTGACGAACCATCAGGCGAAATTAATGGCGACAAAGCAAATAAATATAGCACAAGGTCAAAACAAGATTCTATTTTGTATAACTTGGTAAATTTGGGACGTATCAAAAACTTTACCCAAAAAGTTGGTTTAACCTATAAATTGCCATTGGATAAATTTCCAATCACAAACTGGATTAGTTCAGATTTGAAATATGAAGGTGGCTATACGTGGAATGCTGGTACTTTAGGGGTTGCAGATAGTTTGGGAAATCAGATGTTGAACAACCAAAATATGACACTTAGCGGACAATTTAATATGAAAGAATTGTATGAAAAAAACCGTTTGTTAAAAGCAATTAGTCAAGGGCAACGACAAAATGGCACGCCACAAGCACAAACCATAGTGTCTAAATATGAAGGAAAACGGTTGCGGTTGCAAGCAAGAGAAAAACGGTTGTTGGGACGAAAAACTCGTTTGGCAGAAAAATTTGAAACCGCAAAAGTAGATGCACAATTAGATACCGTAAAAATTGCTGCAAAAAAGGCAAAATTTGATGCAAAAATTGCCAAAACAGACGAAAAAATTGCAAAAGTACGCGAAAAATTAACCGAATTGGACGAAAAAGAAAAGAATGATGCCAGAGCTAATCAGCCTCCAGCACCTGCCTTACAAACCGTTTTGAAAGGTATGATGATGGTGCAAAAAATTAACTTTAGCTATTCCGAAACCAACAATACAGAAATGCCAGGGGTTTTGACTACGCCTACAGGTGCATTTGGTATGAGTTCGGCGTTTAACACACCAGGTTGGGGTTTTGTGTTTGGAAGTCAAAATCCAGATGTAAAAGAAAGAGCTGCTCGAGAAAATTGGTTAGGAAAAAGTGCTGCACAAAACAATATGTTTAGACAGGGTTCTATGCAAAATTTGCAACTTGGTGCTGTAGTAGAGCCTATCAAAGAATTGCAAATTATGCTGAGTGCCAAACGAACAAACTCTGCCAATTATAGTGAAATTTTTAGCTATAATTCAACGACCAACCAATTTAGTTCGCAAACTCCAAACAGAATGGGACAATATAGCATTAGTTATTTTTCTCTTTTGACTGCTTTTTCAGGAGATAATGCAGCCAATAAATCAGGCATTTTTGATGAATTTATCAAAAATCGTCAAATCGTAAAAAATAGTTTAGATGCTCGAAATACGCAGGGGAAATATGATAATAATGCTCAAGATGTCTTAATTCCTTCGTTTTTGGCAGCTTATTCGGGTCGAGATGTGCAAAATGTAGGCTCGTCTGCTTTTCCATTAATACCGTTGCCAAATTGGAAAATGACCTATAATGGCTTGTCTAATTTACCAATTTTTAAACCTTATTTCCGTTCTATTCAAGTAGAACACGGCTATAGTTCGGAATATAGCACAGGAGGTTATCAGTCGTCTTTAGTATTTACAGACCCTTCCTTGTTGCGTTTAAATATTGATTTGCAAGATTTACCATTGGCAAAACTCGACCAAAATACAGGAAAACTTACGCCTCTTTTTGTAATGAATCAAGTTACGATTACAGAAGCATTTGCTCCCTTGATTGGTATTCGTTTGAAAACTGCTAAAAATATTTCGATAAATGTTCGGTATAATATGAATCGTGGCATTGCCCTCAATTTGTCTAATGCACAAATTACCGAACTCAAAAACAGTGATATTACTGTAGATATTGGTTTTACTAAAGCAAATTTCAAAATTCCATTTAAAATTGGAGGTAGTTACAAAACCCTCAAAAATGATTTGACTTTTGCCTGTGCTTTGACTGTTAGAGATAGCAAAACCGCACAACGTAGCATCAAAGAAATCGCAGGTTTGGAAGTACAAGAGGCAACAGTAACACAAGGCAATATGAATTTTCAAATTCGTCCAACTGTAAATTATGTATTAAATCAGCGTGCAAGTTTACAATTCTATTTTGATTATATGATTAATTCGCCTTATGTTTCTAATTCGTTTAGACGAAGTACTACAGCATTTGGCATACAGTTGCGTTTTGCGTTGCAATAAGTAGAAAATGTAAGTTGTGTAATATAGTGTGTAGCTCCAGCTACGCACAGGCTTGTTAGTAAAACTAAATTTGTCGTAGCAATAGCATTATTTTTTGCTTGAAATAGGTATAAAAAATTGCACATTTTACTGCGTAGCTGGAGCTACGCAGTACTACGCAACTTAGATTATCAAAATAAAAAATTATTTCCACCATGTTACATTCGATTTGTTATTATTTTTTGGTATTTATTTTACTATTTTCAGCTTGTCAAGAGGTAGATATTGCCTCTGACGAAATTCCTCCTTTGGTGCAAAGTTCTTCGCAAAGTTTTGCCCAACAAATAAAATTTATGAATGAAATTATAGAGGATAATCCAACAGTTGCAGAATATTATTACCGTAGAAGTTTGATTTTTTTGGAGCTAAAATCGTGGAAATTGGCACAGGCAGATATTAATAAAGCCATACAACTTAATACAAACAAAGGCAATTATTTTTATGTGAAGGCATTGGTACTTGAAAAGCTAAACCTTTATGTTCCTGCTTTGCTTTCGGCACAAATAGCAGAAAATAAAGGTTTGCAACAAGTAGATTTATACTTATTGCTTAGTCGTTTGTATTACAAAACCAAACAACCTATTCAAACCGTGCAGTATTTACAAAAAGTAAAAAGAATTTATCCACAAAAGCCCGAAGTATATTACCAACAAGGATTAATTAGTTATGATGTAGAAGATACTTTGAATACAATTAGGTATATGAATGAGGCTATTGCAGCACAACCCGAATTTATAGATGCCTACAAATATTTGTTTCGGTTGTATGACAAAAATTTTCGCCCAAAGGCAGCAAGTGTTGTTTTACAACGTGCTATGCAACAAGAAGAATTACAAAATGATAGCGAATTAAATAAAATGTTTGGAGATATTCTATTAAAATTAGACAAAAGAGATTCGGCTACCATGTATTATAGCAAAGCTATAGCGTATGATTCGGCAAATTGGCAAGCCGCTGATTTTTTGGGACATTATTATATTGAAAATAGAAATTATGAATTAGGAGTACATTATTTACAAATAGCTTGCAAAGCAAACCCAAAACTTGCAAATGCAAACTATTTAATGGCTGCTGTATATGAATATCATTTGAAAAACTATGTAAAAGCAAAATTAAATTATGAAATTGCAAAAAAATTGGATACCGCAAACTATCATATAGCAGAATCTATAAAAAAAATGGAAAAACGAATACTCTACGAAGAATATCGTAAATCACCAGCATTTATCTTAGACCAGATTCGTAAAAAACAAGATTCCCTCAAAATCAATACCATAATTCCCAATAATGTAAACCCAAGCAATCAAACTCCAAAGTAATTACGTAATTTTTGTTGCTATAAAAATTTCCTTGCAAATGTATGTGAAGATGTAATCTAAAAAAAAAGATTACATCTTAATCTCTAATAGAAATTTTAAAGTAAGCAATTTTTTAAAAAATTGTTATGTACGATAAAAAAATTTATATTTGTTTTTAAACAAATTGGCATAAAAAACTCTTAAAAGAGAGTAATTCCAAATAAACAAGCATATCGTACAGTTCTTAATAAGTTATATTATGCAAAAATATTTTTATCTTTTATGCTTTTGTCTTTGTTGTTGCCTTCCTATGCGTGGTGTGGCACAAGACAAAAACGAACTTCGTAAGCAAGCAGATGCTTTTTTTCAACAAAAAAAATATCAAAATGCCTTAAATTTATATCAAGATTTGATTTCAGCCGATGAAAATGATATGAAATCTATTTACAAAGCTGGAATTTGTTGCTTGGAATTGCGAATCATAGAAACTTCTGTCGAATATTTGGAAATCATCAAAGAAACAAGAGATTCTACCCTAAAAGATTTTAATTTTTGGTATGCAAAGGCATCTTATTATAATCAAAATTTTGATACAGCTTTATATTATTTACAACGTACTTCTTTGACATACGGCGAAGATGCAAAAACATTATTAGATAATATTAGACAAGCTATTGATTTGCAAAAACAAAGTAAAAACTATGTGATAGAAAATTTGGGCAATGTAATTAATGGTGCAGAGGCAGATTTTGCCCCAATTTTGAGCAAAGACCGCAAAAGGTTGATTTTTACGCGGAACAAACACACCAACAAATTACATGAAGATGGCAAAAATATCAAAGAATATGAAATTGTAGAAACAAGCATAAAAAATGACTATTCGTGGTCAAAACCTAAACCTTTATCGGGGCTTGGTGATACTTCGTTGATTGCAATACAATTAGCAGAAGACGAAAATAAAATGTATTTGCAACACAAAGACGATATTTATTTATCGGAACAAGTTGGCGGACTATGGAAAAATCCTGTTTATGTAGAAGGTTTTGTAAATGATGGACAGGCAAGTGAGATAAATTGTTTTGTGTATCATTATGGGCAAAAAATGATTTTGGTTTCTAACAAAAATACCAAAAACAAAAATTTTGACTTATTTGAAAGTTCTCTGCGTAGAGATGGCACTTGGGCTATGCCTACTCCCATTACAAGCCTCAATAGCCTACAAGACGAAATAAGTCCTTTTGTGGCTGAAGATGGAAAAACTTTGTATTTTAGCTCGAAAGGGCATCAAAATATTGGTGGATATGATATTTTTAGGTCGGTTTTTGATGAACAAACGCAAACTTGGGGCAAACCCGAAAATATGGGAATGCCAATCAATTCGGTTAATGATGACTATTATTTTAGCTTATATGAGGATATTGGCTATTTTGCTTCGCAAAGAATGGGCGGAAAAGGCAAAGATGATTTGTATAAAGTATATTTGTTTGCAGAGGTAAAAGTAACAGGAAAAGTTTTTAATAGAATTAGTAATCAAGTAATGCCAAATTGCAAAATTAGATTTATTACAGAAACCAAAATCGTAGAAACTAATGGAGATGAACATGGTGCTTATGAAATATTATTGCCTTTTGAAGAAAACATACAAGTAAAAGTTTTTTTGGGCGAAAAAGTAGTCTATGAAGAACAATTATATATTCATATTCCACACAAAAAAACGAGGAATATCAATAGAAACTATTACGTAGATTTGACCAAAAATATAGATAACAGCACCATTCCACAAGAAATACATATTTTTGGCATTGTATCAGATGCAAAAACAGGGCAACGATTTATTCAACCTATTCAACTCATAGACTCGTTAGGAACAGAAATAAAAGCTACGTCCACCGACCAAAATGGGCATTATAACATATACTGTACCTTAAAAGATGAAAGATATGCTATTTTTTTGCACAAAAAAGGATATTTGATGACTTTTAAAGAAGTAAATTTAGAGCAAATAATTAAACAAAAATTAGAACTAAATATAGAGTTACAACGTATAGAATTAGGAGCTAAATTTATTTTACGTAATATTTTTTTCCATTCAGGCTCTGATGTTTTGGCTTCCACTTCGTTTACAGAACTAAATAAGTTATATTTTTTTTTGAAAGAAAACCCCGAAACTAAAATAGAAATAGCAGGTCATACAGATAATATTGGAAATGCCGACAATAATCTGAAGTTATCCGAAAATAGAGCCAAATCTGTTTTTATATATTTGACCAACAAAGGTATTAAAAACAATAGAATGGTTTTTAAAGGTTATGGCGACACACAAGCTATAGCAAGTAATGATGATGAAAAAGATGGACGTGAACTAAACCGAAGAATTGAAATCAAAATATTGCCAATGAACTAATATAAGGTAAGTTGCGTAGTATTGCGTAGCTCCATCTACGCAGCGAAATGTGCAATTTTTTATACCTATTTTATGTAAAAAATAATTATGTTGCTATAAAAAATTAGTTTTACTAACAAGCCTGTGCGTAGCTGGAGCTACGCACTACTATTCTACAACTTACATTATCTACTATAGTTATATTTTTGTATTTTATAAAACATACTTTTCTATGAATAAACATTTTTCCACAACTTTACCTAATTTTTTTGTAAATTCAACGTACTACTATCTTGTTGTCATAGATTTTAATGCAACATACTTGTATGTAAATAACAAATTTCAAGAAAGATGTGCCTTTATCCACCCAGATTTAGTAAATACTTCGGTTTTTGACTCTATTCACCCTGAAGATGCAAAAAAATTTGTAGGTATTTTGCAAGAATGTGTTGCAGACAATACAAAAACAATCTGTGTGGAATTGCGAAAAAAAACCAGCCAGAATATTTGGTTTTGGACACATTGGGAGTTTTCATTATATACAGATTCTACCAATACTATCATAGGTATTATTGGAATAGGGCATGATAGTACCGAAAAATATCAACAAGAGAGGACTATTGCACAAACAAATACTATTTTAGATAATATTTCTGACGGTTTATATGTTTTAAACAAAGATTGGTGTTTTGAGCTTGTAAATCCTGTGGCAGAAAAAATATTTCAACACTCCAAAGAATATTTATTGGGGAAGAATATTTGGGATATTATTCCTAATACAGATGATTATATCTATCCTATTTTTTTTAGAAAAGTAGCAGAGAAAAAAACCACCGCAAAATTTAAAGATTATAGCATACCTTTAGGCAAATGGTTTGAAGTGAGTGTCTATCCAAATCATAACGGTATTATTGTTTTTTTCCAAGATATTACCGAAAAACATTTGATGCAAACGCAACTCAAACAATCTGAAAACAAATTACGTGCTATTATGAATAGTGGCATAGAGGGTAGTATTTTGATTTCTACAGATTGGAAAGTCTTATCTTTTAATCAAGTAGCTTTGAAAGAGATGAAATCTTTTAAGAATTACGATTTGGCTGAAGGAATGCACATTTTAGATTACGTACAAGAGGTATCTCAAGAAGATTTTATTAAAAACTTTGAAAAAGCATTGCAAGGAGAAATAGTGATGGTAGAATATCCAATATTTCTCGATAATGACGAAACATGCTGGTTTGAATTTAAGTATTTTCCTGTCTATGATGCTACTAACCAACTGATAGGTATCAATCTAAATGCGTATAATATAGACAAACGGAAAAAAGCAGAAGAAAAAATAACTATCTCCGAAAATAAATTATCTGCTTTTTATAATAGCTCTACAGATAGCCATATTTTGTTGGATAAAGACCTAAAAATTATAGCTTTCAACAAAAGTGCCAGAGAAATGTCTTTGTCTTTGTATGGAAAAGAAATAAAAGAAGGCAAAAAAATGACTGATTTTGTTTTGCCAGAAGCATTAATAGATTTACAAACCAATTTTGCACGTGCTTTAGGAGGCGAAAAAAGAATGTTGGAAAGAGAAAGATATTTTGAAAAAACACAAGAAAAAATATGGATTTTGATTAACTATTTTCCTGTATATGACAGCCAAAATAACATTTTGGGAGTTGCACTACATACCGTAAATATTACCAATCTAAAACAAAAAGAAGCAAAAATAAGGTTGCAAAATAAAATGCTCAAAGAAATAGCTTGGCAACAATCTCACGAAGTAAGAAAACCTGTAGCTAATATTTTGGGCTTGATTAATATTTTGCGAATTACTAATAATTTGGCTGATGCAAATGAAAGAGAAGAATATTTACAACATTTGTACCAAGCAAGCAATGAATTAGATGCAGTGATTCATAAAATAGTAGAAAAAGCAGGAATTTTGTATCGCAAAGAACTATTCAAACCGATATAACTAATGTAGGTTTCATAACAAACGGATATTTAACTTTAGGCGAATGAGTCGGGTAAATTGAAAGATGAATAGTAATTAAGGTGAACTATAGATTAATTTTAATAATTTTGTGTCTATTACTATCTTTAATACCACTTAGACACTAAGAAACACTAAGTGGTACGAAAAATAGAATATATTATAAAATTAACCCGTAGTTCACTTTATACATTTGAGCTAATATTTTTTCTATTCATCACCATAAATCCAATACCCACAACACCTATCGAAATTAGCCCCCAAAAAAAGATTTTAGAATTGCCAAAAGTTGTATGAGTTGTTTCTTCAACTATCCAATTTTTATTATCTAATTTGAGTTTTACTGTATAATTATTTCCTTCATTTAAAATAAATTGTTTTGGAGGCAATCCATTTAACAATAAAATTAATTCACTCTGGCTACCATGAATATCTTTGAAAACATGGTTTTTAACATAAAATGTATGAATATTTTTGGGTAAGTTTGCCAATTCAGCAAAAATAGTGCTTTCGTGTCCAAGAACAACATAAGGATTCATAAATTTAATCGTATCATTATTCACGATAAGCAAACAACTTTTTTGAAAGTGTTGTAGCAGTAATTGCTTAAATTCCTCAGGACTTTTATACGCATTTTTATTGTATTGCACATCAACCTCTCCTTCAAAAGCTGCAAGCGAAGTTTTTATCAACAATAAATATTTTCCATTTTGTTCATAAATCATGAAATTGGATAAATCAGGTTTATGAGCATGAACAATAGTTGTAAATAGCATTAAAAATAGTAGATAAATAGGCTTTTTCATAATTTTATTTGACGTATGCACCCGCTAAACTATTGATAAAATTATTTGAACCTGGCTTATCTACATGATAATGATAGCCTCTTGTAGCATCATAATGTCCACGACTTGCATCTAAATCTGTGTATTCTGTACCATTAGCACTTAGTCTTTCGTACATACCAAAGCCGTCTATTGCATAACCAATCATGGCACTATGACCGTCTGTTTGTGTAATTTTTGTGGACATTCCTGTTGCAGCATGATAATGATAGCCAGCACCCAAATTTATATGTCCGCCTGCATCGTCAAATGGAGCTAATGTATAAGCTGCCAATATGATACTTGTTGGAGCAGGTGGGTCAAACATAACCCCATTAAACGCAATACCTCTTATAGACGGTGTTGCCATTGGACTATTTGCAAAACTAACTGGAGCAGTTAATTTTACAGGCTTAATAGGAATATAGATAGTTTGTGTTAAGGAAGAAACATAAGAAGGTGAACATTCTACACAATAATTTTTATAGGCTGCACCCACATTTGGATTAGCCGCAGCTTGACAATCTGCCTGAGTCTGTGTTTTTGTAATGACACCTGTGCTTGTATTATACATTTTCCATGTAGGGTCCTTGTAAAATGTAGCCATATTTTTAACAAATGCACCATCTACATCATACACCTTGCCACCTTCTATCCAAATTCCACCTTTGCTGGCATCATCAGTAATATTAGATGGACACCAAGGCCCCATGTTATGGTCAGTTGGCGTACTTTTGCTAACTATTTTATAGTAATCAACAGTAGTTCCAGTTGAAATGGTTTTAGAAACTATTGTAATTGGTTCTGCAAGACCTGCCGCAAGAAACTTAGTTTTGTCCACACTAATTACATTGTCAGATGTTACAGCTGCTACAGCTGCTACATCATCACTCTTGCTACAGGCACTCATTAAGCAAACAAATGAGGCTAAGGCTAAATTTTTTAAGTTCATTTTGTGTTTTTTAAATGTTGTATTTGATTAGACGCAAAAAAAATATTTTTCCTTTGCTTTGAATGTTGTTTTTTGAGGTAATTATTTATTAGATTCCTTGTTTTGTATTATTTAATTTTCAATATTTTTATATCTCGGATTAAATCAGCCATACTATTGGGGTCAAGTCCGTTGTAAATTCCACGAATATGTCTTTGCTTGTCTATAAGAATAAAGTTTTCGGTATGCAGAAAAATATCGTTTCCTTTTTTTACCCCTTCGTCTTCCTCCACAAAATAATATTTACGTCCCAAATCATAAATTTCATTTTTATTGCCCGTTAAAAGTTTCCACCTTTTAAAATCGACTTTTTTATCTTGTGCATATTGTTTTAAAACCGACACACTATCTTTTTCAGGAGTTACACTGTGAGATAATAATAATATTTCATCGTCATTGATAAATTCTTTTTGTATGTCAGCCATACTATTTGTCATTTTAAGACAGATGCCTGGACAAGTTGTAAAAAAGAAATCTGCAACACAAATTTTACCTTCAAGGTCTTGTTCTGTAAATGATTGATTTTCTTGATTTATTAACTTAAAAGGTCTAATTTTATGAAAAGTGTCTTCGTTTGATATTTCCCATTTTGGCGTAAAATCTGGCGTGTTGTAATAAGGAAGTTTTTGCTTGTTATCGGTACAAGCCACGATTATAAGTAACAAAAGAGTTAAAAACTTATATTTCATTTTAGTTTTTTATTTTAGTTTTTCATTTTTTAAAGTATAACACAAAGCAGCTTTTTGCAACCCATACCTTACGCCATTTTTCACTTCATAATTCATATAAAGTTTCCCATTTTCACGCCAAGCTTTTTGCATTCCATTTTCTTGGTCATCAGTAAAAGTTAATGCGTAATATTGATTTCCACTTTCATACCATTGCTTTTGGACACCTTCTCGTTTGTCATTAAAATATACAAAATCAAATTTCATATTCCCATTTTCCCAATAGCCAAAATGTCGCCCATAACTTAGTCCATTTCTATACTTCCGTTCAGTTGCTAATTTTCCATGCAGAAAAAATGTTTTGGTTATTCCGTGTTGTTTTCCTATAAAATAAGAACCAATACTTTTTAAACTGGCGGTTACATATAATGATTTTATAAAACCCGAATAAGGTTTACCAGCAAAGTAATAAACCCCATTCTGCAATTTTAAACTTGCATTGGTTTCAAAAATAGTGTCATTTGGAATTTTTGAAACATCTACTTTTTCAAAAAGATTTTGTATTTTAGCTACTTTCGGCTGAGAACATCCAAAATTGAAAATGCAAAAAATATAGAAAGAAAATTTAATTAGTGAAAGTTCCCTTTGTGCCATAGTAACTACCTGCTTTCAATATATAATAACCCGAATTCAAATAATTTACGTTTGAGGCATGATAGTGGTAAATACCATTAGGAAAATCTTGCGTTACTCCTATATGTCCACCATAAGAATCTAAAGTAGGATAAACCCCTGTTGTATCTTTTCTGCCATAAATGGGAAATCCATCACGCAAAAATCCAATCAATTTTGCATCATCTACCGAAGTGTATTTGCCTGTAGTATGATAGTGATAATTTTTGCTGGGTGCTGGGTGTGCACCAGCATTATCAAAAGTGGTTAATGTCATTGCATCTAACGAAACATTGCCACCTTCTCTGTCATTAAAAATCGGTACTCCGTTCAATGCCATTCCAATTTCACCTAAGGAAGTTGCTTCTTTTGACGATGCCTCTTGAGGGTTTGTAGGAATTGTCATAGCATAGTTTTGAGCAACCATAGTAGTATTTACATTAGGTGCATGACCTGACGGGAATGTTTCATACAAAACATTACCCACACCCCAATAAGGGGTTTTATGGTTGGGCAATCCATTACTTTTAATCGTAATGCTACTCGTATTGCCACTACCACTTGTAGAAATAGTTACAGTACTTGCAAATTTTGATTGCACAATACTTGTAATAGAAACTGCACCCGTAGAAACAATAGAGCCAGTGGAAATTTCATCTTTGCTACAAGAATAGAATACACTCAAAGCTAATAGACTCATTCCAAAAATTGATAATTTTATTTTTTTCATTTTTTTGTTTATTTATGTCTATTGGTTTAGACGAGAAAATAAGTTATTTCCTTTTTTTGGGAGAAAATAAATTTGCAATTTCAGTCGTTAATTCGTCAAAATCTTTTTTTTGCGTTTGTTTGCACAAATTTTTTATTTCTATAAAATGATTGTAATTGATATATTCTGCAACGGCTTGTTGCTTGCTAATTACTGTAATTAACGAATCTATTTTGGCAGTATCTTGTGGATATTTGAGTTGTTCAAATAAATTGCTTCTTAACTTATTCATAATAGCTTCATTATTATTTATGGCTTTACGATGTTGCTGAACAGATATTTCGTAATTGTTAATTTGCTCTTTATCAAAATGTAATTTGTCAATAATGATATTCTTAGGGCCACCGTTGCCTAAATGTCCTTTGATGAGCATAAAAAATAATATACCATTAGATAACAATAATACAATAATAATTGTGATAAGAAATTTAGATTTATTCATGGTACAAAATATTATTAGTTTTGTAAATAATAACTGAAATATCCTTACTACTTGAATTACTTTCACTTACAGCAAAATAAAACTCTGTGCTTATAAATGTAATTAATAGGCAAGCTACGGCTCTTACCCAAAACATGGAGATTGTATTTTTTCTGCGTATTTTACGTATTGTTTGTGCGTATAAGTTAGCATCAGGCTCTACCTGTTTGATATGTGCTAAATGTTCAAAGACTTGTTTCATAGCTTTTTAGACGAATTTTTTATACTAATCATTTTAAATTTAATAAAATTTCTAAATTTTTTTTAGCTCTTTGAAATAAAGATTCCAATGCTTTTACACTTAAATTCATTATTTCTGCTGCTTCTTCTTGTGAGTTATCTTCTATTTTCAGCAAAATAATTGCCGTTTTTTGGTTGTCTGAAAGCTGATTTATGGCATTAAATATTTTTTGATAGGCTTCTTTCTGTTCTAATTCTATACCAGGGTGATTAAAGTTTATTGGTTCAAATTTTATTTTGTCATCGTTTAAACTGAAATTATTAGCAAAGAAATTTCTTTTTTTAGCTTTTTTAGCTTTTATAAAATCCAACGATTGATTAATAGCAATACGATATATCCAAGTTTTTAAGCTAGCCTGTTTTTTGAATGAATGAACATTGTCAAACACTTTCACAAACACATCTTGTGTAATTTCTTCTGCATCTTCTATATTCTGAACATATTGCAAGGCAAGGTTAAAAACCATTTTATGATATTCAAAATAAATTTGGTCAAATGTCATTAGAAGATTGTTTCATAAAAAATAGTATAAGTAATTGGACATTTTAAAAATATACTTTTGTCATTCTGAGCAGGGCTGCCACCAGCAAAGCTCAGAATGACAAATAAAAGCTAAAATCTCGTAATTTATTTGAAAATATACTTTTATTGTGTCCTATTACTTATTTTGTAACAAGTATTAAATAAATTACTTCAGCAATTCCCACTTTGGCAATTCAATGGTCAATTTTTGATATTTCTATGATTTAAAGCAAGTTAATATTTTATGTCCAAAAGTTTTATCCCTAAAAAAGCCCTTATTTTATAGCAGAACTATATTTTTTCTTCAAATCCTGTGAAAATTTCGCACAACTCTACCAAGAGTTGGCAAATCCCGAAATGGTAAAATTGGAATAAATTGTCAAAGTGGGAATTGCTGAAATTACTTTTTTGTAAAATATAACTAATTGATAACCACTAAGTTATATTTCATATTCCATATATCTTATTTCTTAGACGAATTTTAAAGATGTTTCCTTCGGATTATTTTTATTTTTGTAGTGTTTTGGCAAAACTTTTTCTATGGCAAAACTTTTATTTGCTGTGTTTTGTGTTTTACCTACAGTATGTACACATTTTCTGCTGTTATTTGTGTCCTTATAAATTTCCTACGTTGTCAATGGTCGATAGACCTTGACAAGCGTAGGAAATGGTAGGTATATTTTTTTACGCTTGTCAAGGTGCGAAAAGCACCATTGCCAACGTAAAAAAATGCTTTTTGCCCTGTTAGGTGCTGTATATTTCTGCCGTTGTTTTTGTCCTTAGAAATTTCCTACGTTGTCAATGGTCGATAGACCTTGACAAGCGTAGGAAATGGTAGGTATATTTTTTTACGATTGTCAAGGTGCGAAAAGCACCATTGCCAACGTAAAAAAATGCTTTTTGCCCTGTTAGGTGCTGTATATTTCTGCCGTTGTTTTTGTCCTTATAAATTTCCTACGTTGTCAATAGGCGATAGACCTTGACAAGCGG
>JBIKRY010000239.1:0-7591 GCA_044348925.1 Bernardetiaceae bacterium | reverse complement strand
AGCGAATGAAATGTAAGGATAAAAATGAACTTGGTTATAAATTCACAAATTTTGAGAAATAATTACTATTTTTCTTTCAATTTACCTGACTCATTCGCTTAGGCAGCCCCGCCTAAAGGCGAATATATGGTATCCGTAGTTCACGTTAAATTTTAATGACTGCTATTGTTAATATGATTCAATTTGATTTGCCAAACCATTGCAATAGATTTTGCTCGTAATTTTGCTTCATTGGCATTTGCACCTACAAAATTTTCGTCGACAGTCTGTTCAAAAAGTGCAATCCAACGGTCAAAATGTGTAGCTGTTAGCGGAATTTTTTGGTTTAGTTGCAAATGTTTTTGCATAGGATTTCCCTTGTATCCTTCTATACTAAGCAAAATAGATTCCCAAAAACTATACATTTTTGGCAAGTGATGTTCCCAATCTACTTCGGCAACATGGTTAAAAATATCTCCAATGAGTCCGTCAGCTTTGACTTTTTGGTAAAAACTATCTACCAATTTTTTTACATCTTCCGCCACGCAAATATCTGTTAAAGCCATGTTCTGTGTTTTATTTTGCTATTTTTGCTATTAAATTTGTAGTGGAATAGCCATTTACTAATGCTATTGTTTTTACTTCGCCACCATTTGCCAATACAATATCTGCACCGACTATATTTTCTATGCTGTAATCATTGCCTTTTACCAAAACTGTTGGCATAATATGTTCAATAAGTTGCAATGGGGTATCTTCGCCAAACAACACTACCGCATCTACAAATGCCAAAGCTGCCAACATACGACTACGTGCATATTCATTGTTGATGGGTCTTGTTTCGCCTTTTAATTTTTTTACAGAACTATCTGCATTGACTCCCACAATGAGTTTTGTTCCCAAAAATTTAGCTTTTTCGAGGTAATCTATATGTCCAAGATGCAAAATATCAAAACAACCATTGGTAAAAACTGTTTTTTGTCCTTCTTTTTTCCAAACTGCACATTGTTCGAGTAATTGTGGCAAGCTATATATTTTTTGTTCGGTAGTCATATTATTAGTTTTGTTCGGGTAATGCTTTATTTTGTTTGCTGTTATTATTTTCTACTTGTCCATGAATTTCGTGTGGAGTTTCTTCTTTATGTGGTATATCTTCTGGAATTTCGACTTCTTCATTTACCGAAAATTGATATAAAAACATCAAATGACAAGCCAAAGCCCCAAAACTATGCCATAACCAATGTGTTCCCATAGGTAAAAAACTATTGTGAAAGTCCATAATTCTACAAGTCAAAGCTGTTGCAAAACTCAATAAAGCTAATAATACATAATAATAATAGCGAAATTGTGTTTTTAGCATCCAAGCAAAAGTAGGCAACAAAATAGATAAGCCTAATAAAGCATAGGAAACATTGGTCGAAAGTCCTGCGGGCAAATAATGAAATGTAAGATATTGTGCTGCCACAAACGTAGCTAAAGCAAGTAAAATATATCGTTTTTTTGGAAAAGCTTTAAAGGTAAAATACACACCAGCCGAAATACAAAGCAATAAAATTGGCAAATAATCCATTATCAAAAAATAATGGGACGACCGAAAGGCGTGGTATAATGTGCCTCCTACGCCACCTATGCCCAAAATAGGCGTACCATATTGCAAAAATGAGTTTCTTTTGGTAGATTTTTTCAACTTATATGCCCAATAAATTACAATTAGCACAAAAAATATAGCCGAAACTGTATTCCAAGGCTCTACAATAAAACTTCCTAAATCAGTTTCTGCATATACAGGACCTCCGTCTGGTAGGTGCATAAGTTGTAAAATAGTGTTGAATGGCATAGTTAATGATTAATTTTAAAGATGAAAAACATAGAATAAACTTTTCGTAAATTTATATATTATTTTTGGGAAACCAATAGAAATGCTATAATAAAAGAAATTAGCAAATATTTTGGCAAAGATACGCAAAAACTGCTTGTATAAAGAATGACTTTTTGCGTATTTTTGGTATAAATACGAAACAACAACAAAAAATAACAGGAATATGAAAACTAAAATAGTATTTTTATTGCTATGCAATTTATTTTTATGCCAATTTGGAATAGCACAAAAAAAGGTAGTACAATATTTTGATACTATTCATGATGCTATCAAAGAAGAATATTATGTAGTGGTGGAAAATGGAAAAGAAGTTATGGAGGGGGAATATGTTAGTTTTTATAATAGTGGAAAGGTAAAAATAAAAAGTACCTTTAAAAACGGAAATATGGAGGGCAAATTTGTGAGATACCACGAAAATGGGCAAATAGAAATGCTTGGACAGTTAGTAAATGGGGTTAAACAAGGAATTTTTACAGAGTTTTATGACACAGGCGAAAAAAAATTAAGCTATTTTTATAAAGATGATAAGAAAGAAGGCGAAGTATTGGGTTTTAATGCACAAGGAACTATTATTCAAAAAGGATATTATCAAAACAATGTAATAAAAGATACTTTTTTGACTTATTTTGCTGATAAAACTTTAAAATCTATTGGGGTATTTAAAGACGGAGTTTTGCATGGCGTAGCAATAGAATTTTATCCTAATGGCAATCGCAAATCCGCTATTCAATACGAAAAAAATCAACAGCACGGAAAAATGATTAGCTATTACGAAAATGGAAATCCCGAAACAGAATCTTATTACAATTATGGCGTATTATCGAATGATTCTATCAAAATTTTTTATGACAATGCCCAACTCGAATTGCAAGTCAATCGAGATAATAACAGATTTAGTAGCTTTGTAAAATATAGCAGAAATGGAAAAAAAACACTCGAAGGACGCATACTCACCAAAGGAAATAGCAGACTAAGTGGCTTATTACGAGGTAGTTCACAGCAAACTTCCTCCTCTTTATTGGCTACAGTCTTAGACGGAGATGTAACAGGATATTATGAAAATGGCAATAAAAAATATGACTTACACTATTCCAATGGCAAAAAAACAGGCACCAATATCTATTATTATGAGTCTGGAGTTATCAAAGAAAAAATTGTATTTAGCAACGAAGAAAAAGACAAAAAAGTCAAAGCATTTCACGAAAACGGAAAACCAGAAAGTGAAAAGGAATATAAAGACGAAGTAGCAACAGGCAAATGGGAATACTATTACCCAAACGGAGAAACACAAGCAATAGAAAAATATGACAACGGCAAAATTCAAGGCATACGTAAGGTTTTCTACGAAAATGCACAAATACAGGCAGAAGAAAACTATGAAAAAGGAATGAAACAAGGAATTACCAAAATTTTCTACCTTTCAGGAGAGTTACAATCCGAAATTCACTATAAAAATGATAGAGTTTCGGGACATACCAAGCACTACCACAAAAATGGAAAAATAGAAAGTCAAGGAAAACAGTTTCACTATGGAAAAGAGGGAAAATGGACATACTTAGACGAAAACGGAAAAACAACCAAAATAGAACAGTGGAAACAAGGCAAAAAAGTATCAGAAAGAATTTTGAAAAAATAAAGTAGTAAATCAACTTTTTTTGTCGTTTATTCGTTAAAATTTTAGCCTATTAGCAATTTGTATGATGCTTGCTTATCCATAAAATCACGATATAATGTCAAAAAAAACATATTCTTACCAAATTACCAATAATAAAAACTACCACTATTCGCAAACTGCAACTACTTTTTTTGCGAAAGATATGTGTAAAATTAGCCCAATTAATTTTACACATATTTCTTATTCGCATTATTACGATTGGCTATTGCAAGAAGAAAACACCATTCTTCGGTCTGCTTTAACCAATACACACAGCTTAGAACTTACAAACAAACATTTGCTGGTAGCACAACCCGACAAAAAAATAGCTTATCCCTTGCATAATATTAGCAAAGTAAGTTTTGCTTTCAAAAGATTATTATTACCTTTGATTGGTGGCGGTATTTCTACGCCTTTATTTGCCGTTGCGTTGTGGAATCATCTGTTAAATTTTTGGTTTGGAATTGGAATTGTAATGGCAGGAATGTCTTTATTATATTATGGTTGGTTAGGAATTCATCAGTTGAGTATTCAAGTAGCCGACAATCAAATACATTATTTTGCAGACCAAAAGACACAAGATTTAGAACAATTAGTACAACAGACAAACAAAATAATTGTAGAAAGGAAAAAACAAAAGGAATAAAAATGATTATTTTAAGAAATATACTAAAAACAACAAACTTTCCAAGTCTTAAAGATTTGGAAAGTTTGTTTAGTAGTAAAAAATATCATTATTTAACTAACAAAACCAAAATAAACAATAAAACGTATGTTAAAAGTAGAACACATTGGAATTGCCGTAAAAAATTTAACAAATTCAAACGACTTATTTAGCAAATTATTTGGAAAGTTGCCTTATAAATTAGAGGAAGTAGCCTCTGAAAGTGTTGCAACTTCGTTTTTTCAAGTTGGTGAAACCAAAATAGAATTATTAGAAGCAAGTAATCCCGATAGCCCTATTGCAAAATTTATAGAAAAACGTGGCGAAGGAATCCACCACATAGCTTTTGAAGTGGCGGATATTTATGCAGAAATGCAAAGGCTACAAGGAGAAGGTTTTATTTTGTTGAATGAAAAGCCAAAAGCAGGAGCTGATAACAAACTCATTTGTTTTTTACACCCAAAAACCAGCAATGGTGTGTTGATTGAATTGTGTCAAGAGATAAAATAACAAGTTTTCTAATACATTTCTATTTACAAAACCAAAAAATTAAGGTATTGTAGCGTAATAATAGCTAAAAATTACTATCTTTGCACAAACAAGTTGTCTTATCACTGTTTTTGCCAACTATTTGCAAAAATAAAGTAGCAAAAAGAGAGGAAAGTCCGAACAACGCAGGGCATCGTACTTCCTAACAGGAAGGCTTGCAAGACCAAAGTTTTGCAAGACAGCAAGTACCACAGAAAATATACCGCCTGCTTTTTGAGTGGGTAAGGGTGAAAAGGCGAGGTAAGAGCTTCACCGCATGGCAAGTGATTGCGATGGCAAGGCAAACCTTACGAGTTGAAAGACCAAATAAACTGACGTTGTAGGGTTGCCCGCCCGATGTCAGAGGGTAGGTTGATAGAGTGTATTGGCGACAATGCACGTAGATAAATGATAAGAGCCTTTGTAAAAAGGAACAGAATTCGGCTTATAGACTTGTTTTATTTTTACAATTCCTAAAAAAGATAGAATCTTTACAAAAGATTCTATCTTTTTTTTGTAAAATACTAAGTTCGAGGCTAAATAATTTTGATTATTCATAGGATAGCTATAATTTTGCGGTCTGAAAATCTATTTAAACAAAATTATGGCGATAGTAACAAAAATTAGAGAAAAATCGGGTATTGCGATTGGTGTCATAGCCATTAGCATGATAGCATTTATAGTTGGCGGAGATTTACTCTCACCAAATTCCAAATTAATGGGTAGCAATAAAGAAATTATTGGAACAATAGACGGAACAGATATTGCTTTTGATGAATTTGCCCGTAAAGTAGAAGAAATATCTAATAGATATGCTCTGCAAATGGGAAGACGACCTAATGACATGGAAATGGATTATATCCGCCAAGAAGCATGGGGTGGTTTGGTAAATGATTTGGTAATGGTAAAAGAATTTGCCAAATTAGGGATAGAAATTACACCAAATGAAATTAGAGATATGGTGCAAGGTAATAATATACACCCTTCTATTGCACAAAGTTTTAAAGACGCAAATGGTAATTTGGATAGAAAAAAATTACAAACATTCTTAGATGGTATTCGCAATAAAACTGCACCTGCTGAACAACAAATGAGTTTTTTCAAGTTTGAGTCCGATTTAGCACCTGAAAGAATGTCTAAAAAATACGAATACTTATTAACTTCTTCGGTTTACGCAACCAAATTGGAGGCAGAACAAGAATATAATTACCAAAACAATAGAGTGGATATTAAATTTATTACGATTCCATTTAATACCATTCCAGATTCTACGATTGCAGTTACAGATGCACAATTACAAGAATATTTTAATGCAAATAAAGCAAAATATAAAGTAGAAGATAACCGTGCTATAGAATATGTAAATTTTTCTTTCAAACCAAGTGCTGAAGATTCTGCTGCCCTTCGCAAAGAATTGGAAGAAACAGCACAAAGATTTGCTTCAGTACAAGATGATACTACCTTTGCTCAAGCAAATTCTGATGATACCAATGCAAAAATGCTTTCTTATAAAGTAGCTGATTTGCCACAAAATCTTAAAAAATTGCCTTTAACAGATTTAGTAACAGGTAAAGTTTTGGGTCCTTATTTGGATAATGGCAGATATGCGTTATACAAAATTTCGGGTACTAAAGAGGATACAGTATATTCGATGCGTGCAAGTCATATTTTGTTTGGCACAAAAGGTAAAACAGATGCAGAAAAACCAGATATTCGCAAAAAAGCAGAAGATGTGTTGGCACAAATCAAAAAAGGAAACTCTTTTGAAGGTATGGCATCTATTTATGGCGAAGATGGTACTCGTCAAAGTGGTGGAGATTTGAATTGGTTTAAAGAAGGTGCTATGGTAAAACCTTTTAATGATGCTGTATTGAAAGCACCTGTAGGATTGTTGCCAAATTTGGTAGAAACAGAATTTGGTTACCACATTATCAAAGTTACAGAGCCAAAAACAAAAGCACAATTCCAAATTACAAGTATTAATAGAGAAATAGTACCAAGTGAAAAAACAAGAGAAACTGCCTATAGACTTGCAGCAGATTTTGCAAAATCACAAAACAAAAAAGAATATGAAGACGCAGTAGCAGCTTCCAAAGCTATGTTGAGCTTACAGGCTTTGACTATTGCTCCTGATGCAAAATATATTAACAATTTGTCGGGTAGCAAAGTGAGAGAAATCGTAAAATGGGCATACAAAGAAGATACAGAATTAGGTTCGGTATCTGAAGTATTTGAGTTAGATGATATGTATGTGGTGGCTTTGTTGAGAGATAAAAAAGAAAAAGGAGACGCCAAATTAGAAGACGTGAAAGAAATGGTTACGGCTCGTGTGCGTGAAGAAGAAAAAGCAAAATTAATTATCTCTAAATTGACAGGTACAGGTAGCTTAGACGACCTCGCAAAAGCATACGGACAAGGTGCTACGGTATATACACAAGAAGACATCAATATTTTAACTTTGTCTTTGAATGGTACAGGCTCGGCAACTAAAACTATTGGACAAGCTGTAGCTTTACCAAAAGGTACAAAAACAAAAGCATTTAAAGATGATAGTGGGGTAATGGTTTTGGAAATAATCAATGTAGAAGATGCTCCAAAAATTGCTGACCATAATACATACAAAGAGCAAATAGAAAAACGCAAATCTGCTTCTGTAATGCAAAATGTGTTGAAAGCTATTAAAAAATTAACAAAAACAGAGGAATTTATCTCTAAATATTATTAGTAGTTAACGTGAACTACGGATTAATTTATTGATAATCAACAAGTTACAAGAAAATATATAATAAATAAGTTGCGTAGCAACCGTATATTCGCCTTTAGGCGGGGCTGCCTAAGCGAATGAAATGTAAAGATAAAAACGAACTTGGTTATAAATTCACAAATT
>JBIKRY010000001.1:0-76828 GCA_044348925.1 Bernardetiaceae bacterium | reverse complement strand
CTTGGTTATAAATTCACAAATTTTGAGAAATAATTACTATTTTTCTTTCAATTTACCTGACTCATTCGCTTAGGCAGCCCCGCCTAAAGGCGAATATACGGTATCCGTAGTTCACGTTAATTAATATAATTTAGTAATCCAAAAGACCTTACAGGCTGGTGGCAACCTCGCTAAAGCCTATGATACAACTACGGAACTTATATTGCCTATAAAAGACATAGCACACTAAAAATATTTTGAAAATTAGACACAATAACCTACAATTTTGATTCTTATCTTAGATAGCATCGTATTTTTTTGCAAAATATTTATTTTTTCGTTTAACTTTGCTTTTTACCAAACTATAAAAATATGAAGACTACCCTTTATGTATCTGCTTTTACGATTGTTAGCTTATTTTCTCAGACAAATATGTTTGCACAAAAAGTTACAGAACTGTATCGTAACCAAGTTTTTAGTGTCAAGTCTGATGCTGTAACGGAAGGAAAATTTACGGCAAAAGTAGTTTCGGAAAATGAGATTACGTCAGATTTTCAAAAAACCTCCGAAATTCTTAAAGCTGATAAGATAAAAGTAAAAACATGGAAATTAAGTAAAGATTTGACAGGTTTGCCAGAATTTACATCTGATATTCCTTTGGCAAATGCGATGCACAACTTATCGTTGGAAGAAATGTTGCTAAATATTCGTCCAGATTCGGCTTTTATGGCAGGTAAAGAATGGCAGGGCGTATGGACACGAGATATTAGCTACAGTATTTTGCTTTCTTTGGCAATGTTGAAACCCGAAAATGCAAAAGCAAGTTTGATGCAAAAAGTCAAAAATGGCATTATTATTCAAGATACAGGCACAGGTGGTTCTTATCCAATTTCTACAGACCGTATGACTTGGGCATTGGCAGCATACGAAATTTATGTAGTAACAGGCGACAAAAATTGGCTCAAACAAGCATATACTATCCTCAAAAAGACCGCAGATGCAGACGTAAAAATGTTGATAGACAAAAAAACAATGTTGTTTTTTGGCGAATCTTCTTTTTTGGATTGGAGAGAGCAAAGTTATCCAACGTGGATGGAGCCAAAAGACATTTATAATTCTGTTAGTTTAGGAACCAATGCAGTGCATTACCAAACCTACAAAATTTTGGGCAAAATGTCTGAAGAATTAGGTATTAAAGAGGAAAAAGGCGTAGATTATGCCCAAATTGCAAAAGATATTAAGGCTGGTATCAATAAATATTTGTGGAATGAGGAGAAAAAATATTATGGGCAATACCGTTATGGGCTAAATTTTCCTGTGCTTTCGCCAAGAAGTGAAGGTTTGGGTGCAGCTTTGTGTGTGTTGTTTGATATTGCAGATGCAAAACGTGGGCAACAAGTTTTTGAAACAACGCCTGTTTTGCCTTATGGCACTCCTTGTATTTATCCACAAATTGGAGGCATAGACAATTACCATAACAATGCTATTTGGTCATTTGTGCAGGCTTTTTGGAATTGGTCGGCTGCAAAAGCAGGAAACGAAAATGCAGTAAAACATGGCATTGGTGCTTTATACCGCCAAACGGCTATGTTTTTGACCAATAAAGAAAATATGGTGGCACAAACAGGAAATTATGAAGGTACAGTCATTAATTCTGACCGCCAACTCTGGAGTGTTGCAGGCAATTTATCGACTGTTTATCGTATTTATTTTGGAATGGATTTTCAACCAACTAAATTAGTATTGAACCCATTTATTCCAAAATCTTTTACAGGAACAAAAACCGTAAAAAACTTTGGCTATCGCAAAGCAATTTTAAATATTACGGTAAAAGGTTATGGTAATAAAATTAAAAAAATTACCCTTGATGGCAAAGAAATCAAAAAAGCAGAAATAGAAGGTAGCTTGACAGGCAAACATAGCATAGATATTGAAATGGCAAATACCGATTTTGCACCAAGTCTTATGCTATTGACACAAAATAAAACTTCTCCCGAAACTCCTCAAGTATTTCGAGTAAAAAATGATATTGTTTGGAATTCGCAAAAAGATGTAATGAATTATGAAATTTGGAAAAATGGCGTAAAACTAATTCCTGTTCCTAATAAAACCTCATGGGCAATTCCTGTAGAAAAAAATTATTGCGAATACCAAGTAAAAGCAATAGATAGAAATGGGAGTGAATCTTTTTTGAGTGAGCCTATTCCTGTGGCGTTGGTCGAAGTACCTGTGTATGTGCAAGATAAAAACAAAAGCAATGATGTTCCTCCAAATGGTTTATTAAAAAGCCAAAAAGGACATAGCTTAGAATTGGAAGCAAAAGTTACTGTAAAAGGCAAATATATGCTCGAATTTCTCTATTTGAATGCACAAGGTCCAATTAATACCGAAAATAAATGTGCTATTCGTAGCCTAAAATTAGCTGGAAAAGAAATTGGTACCGTGGTATTTCCACAGCGAGGCAACAATAATTGGTTAGATGCAGGGTATAGTAACCCAATTATTGTGGAATTAGATGCCAATACACATACTTTTTCTTTGGTCTTCGAAGAGCAAAATCAGAACATGAATGGAGCAGTAAATACTGCATTCGTGCAAGTAGGAAGATTGCGAAAAATAGATTAATGTATTGCATAGTAGTACGGAACTTAGATTGCATAGTAGTACGGAACTCCAGTTCCGTACATGATTTACCAAATAAACCAGATATTTTAAATTAAATTTTAATAAAAAAATCTCTGTTGCTACAATTTGTACGGAACTGGAGTTCCGTACTACTTATATACCTATCCAAAAAATTCTACTTAGAAAACTTTTTTTACAATAAATCTGCCAAAATGTCATAAAAAAAAGGTTTGGCAAATAAATTGAAAACCTTATATTATATTCACAATACGATTGTGCTATTAGAAAATTTTTTAAAATTCCTACGTAAGTTACTACTTTTTATGGAAGACAAACATATAGATATTACCAGCGAAGAACAAAATACTACGCAAGTGCCTGAAAATGAGGCAAATACCTCGCAACAAGAGGATATAGACAAACTTAAACAAGAAAACGGCGAGCTAAAAGAAAAATATATGCGTTTATATGCAGATATGGAAAATTTTAGAAGACGTACTGCCAAAGAAAAACTTGAGTTGCACAAAACTGCTAACGAAAGTTTAATGTTGGCTATTTTGCCTGTATTAGATGATTTTGAAAGGGCTGCCAAAAATTTTAATACAGACATTCAAGACCTTACCGCACTAAAAGTAGGCATAGATTTGATTCACGACAAAATGCAAAAAGTGTTGGAACAAAAAGGCTTAGTGGCTATTGTTTCCAAAGGCGAAGTATTTAACAGTGAATTGCACGAAGCTATTACCCAAATACCTTCCCCAAGCGAAGATATGAAAGGCAAGGTAATAGACGAAGTAGAAAAAGGTTATTATTTGGGCGAAAAAGTTATTCGTTTTGCAAAAGTAGTAATTGGTGCATAAAAAAGACAAAATTGTTGTTAAACACCTTTAAAATTACTTTTAAAATAGTTTTGCAATAATTTTATAGAGTTAAAATATAAAACTGTTATGGCAAAAAGAGATTACTATGAAGTGTTAGGCGTTGGTAAAAATAGTAGCGAAGAGGAAATTAAAAAAGCCTATCGCAAATTAGCTATTCAATACCACCCTGACAAAAACCCTGGCAACAAAGAGGCAGAGGAAATGTTTAAAGAAGCTGCCGAAGCGTATGATGTTTTAGGAAATGCTGACAAAAAGGCAAGATATGACCGTTATGGACATCAAGGCGTAGCTGGAAATGGTGGTGGAAATGGTGCAGGTTTTGGTAATGTAGAAGATATTTTCTCTGCTTTTGGTGATATTTTTGGTGGTGATAGCCCTTTTGGTGATATTTTTGGTAGAGGTAGAGGCGGGCAACGAGTACGAAAAGGTACAAATTTGCGAATCAAACTAAAAATGACTTTAGAAGAAGTTGCAAATGGAGCAGACAAAAAAATTAAGGTAAAACGACACATAACCTGCGTTACTTGCGATGGTAGTGGTGCAAAAAGTGTAGGGGCTATCAAAGCCTGTGGCACTTGTAGTGGCACTGGACAAGTACGTAGAGTAATGAATACCATGCTCGGACAAATGGTGTCGGCAGCTACCTGCCCAACTTGTAACGGGGAAGGAAAAATAATTACAGAAAAATGCGGTAGCTGTCATGGCGAAGGTATAACCCTCGAAGAAGAAGTGATACCCGTAAAAATTCCTGCAGGCGTAGCAGAAGGTATGCAACTATCTATGCCAGGCAAAGGAAATATGCCACAAAGACCAGGACGTGACGGAATGGCAGGAGATTTGTTAATTGCTATAGAAGAACAAGAAGACCAATATTTGAAACGTGATGGTAGCAATTTACATTATGAATTGTTTATCAGTTTTGCAGATGCGGCTTTAGGAACTACAGTAGAAGTGCCTTGCGTTGGCGGAAAAGTAAAAGTTACTATCGAAGCAGGTACACAAGGAGGCAAAATTTTACGACTAAAAGGAAAAGGTCTAAAAGATTTGAACAACTATTCTACAGGCGACCAACTAATTCACGTGAATATTTGGACTCCAAAAACATTGACAAAAGATGAAAAAGCTATGTTGGAAAAACTAAAGGTTTCTCCAAATTTCAGCCCAAATCCTGACAAAAATGAAAAAGGTTTTTTTGATAAAATGAAAGATTTTTTTCAAGCATAAAATAATTTATACGTTGGCAATGGTCGAAGACCTTAATCATATAAAAGAAATTATTTTATACGTTGGCAATGGTCGAAGACCTTGACAAGCGTATAAAATAAAAGGTAGTTAAAGTTAGAAAACTTTAACTACCTTTTTTGCTTTAGTTTACGACTCCAAGTAATTTGTCTAAACTATTTACCGTTATCAAATGATAAGTAGGACGGGCTTTTCTATATATTTGTGTAGCCCAATTTTGTGCTTTTGCGTCTTTATTGTTGTGTAAGGCTTGATAAATGGGTAAAACAAATTTTCTTCGTCCTATACGCAACAAAAATTTTTCCATTGCCAAATAAGCACTTTCATAACTCTTACTTGCCGATAATTGAAACCAAATGGCTGCAATTTCTGCATTCGTAGAATTTGTAAAATTAAAAACTTTGTCCAATTCCGCCATTTGTGTTGTATTAATATCTGTAGGCAAATTGCGTAAAAAACGTATCCATTCGTAAGAACTCCAGTTCCCTGTCTTAAATAAAGTTGCTGCACTACCATTTATCCACGCAGCAGTACATTTATCTACATATTCAAAACGGTCTGCACTAACTTTTGGATAATTTTCGGGTAGCCCTGTGCTATATACCCATTGTTCGACTTGTATTTTTGCCTTTGCTTGTGGCAGTGCGTCTAACAAGTTTTTGTTTAAATAATGGATAAATTCTTCAGTAGTAATGGATTTGTATTGATATGCTTGAAAATATTTTTTTACAAATTCGTCAAATTTTGCACGTCCTACAGCTTCTTCTATGGTTCTAAGAAAGAAAAACCCTTTTTCGTAAGCAATATGTGTTACCCCATCATCAGGGTTTTTGTCGGTCAAATCTAATTTTAATTTAGTTTCTTCTCCCGAATTCATTGCTTGTATTTCGTCTTTGAGGTCTTGCAAGGCTATAATTTCGAGCATATTGCTATATGGTTTTCCATACAAACTTTCCATAATTCTACGTTCAAAAAATACCGTAAACCCTTCATTGAGCCAAAAATCTTCCCATGTTGCATTGGTAACTAAGTTTCCAGACCAAGAATGTGCCAATTCGTGTGCTACCAAAGTTACCAGAGATTTGTCGCCTGTGATAATGGTAGGCGTTGCAAACGTCAATTTTGGATTTTCCATTCCCCCAAAAGGAAAACTCGCAGGCATTACCAACATATCATAACGTCCCCAATCGTAATTGCCATATAATTTTTCGGCTGCCACCAACATTGCTTCAGTATCTTCAAATTCTTTGCTTGCTTTTTCCAACATATTTGTTTCGGCATATACACCTGTACGATTCCCAATATTTTTGAAAGAAAAATCTCCGACTGCCAACGCCAACAAATAAGCAGGAATTGCTTTATCCATCTTAAAATAATAAATGCCATTCGCATTTTTTTCTATCGGATTATTGGCACTCATCACAGCTAATAAATTTTCGGGAACTTTTACCTTTGCCTGATAGGTGAATCGAATCATTGGACTGTCTTGACAAGGTATCCAAGTTCTTGCCAAAATAGCTTGAGATTGTGTAAATAAAAAAGGTTGCTTTTTGCCTTCGGTCTGTTGTGCAGCCAACCATTGCAAAGCCTCCGCATTGGGCGAAGTTTGATAATATACAATTACGCTATCTGTACTTGGAAAAATATCAATTTCCAATGCTTGCCCCAGAAATTGCTTTTCTTTTCCCAACCGAAACGTAGTAACTTGTGCATTGCTAAGTTCTACCTTATCTATTTGCAAATCTTTGGTATCTAAATATAATTTAGAAACTTTTGCAATATTTTGTACCAAACAAATAGCTTTCCCTTTGATAGTTTTGGTCTTAAAATCCACCTCTATCTCCAAATCTAAATGCTTCATTAGCACTTCGTTGGGTTTTGCAAAACTATGTTTATCTTTTACTTGCATATTTTTTTGGGTAATTACATTTGTGGTTTTTTGCGTATTATTTTGTTCTGATTTTGTAGTACAAGCTACAAAGAATAACAAAATTAAAAAAAATAGGTAATTTTTCATTAGAGAATAGATTTTAGGTAAAGAATAAAATTTTGACAAAGTTAGCCTACAATACAAGCAAATTTCTAAAATTGCAACAAAAATTTCTAAACCCTTCAAAAGTAAAAAGGTTTGTGGCATCAGAACGAAGTCTATGCTACAAACCTTCTTTACCCTCAATGTCCTATTCTTTATTGTCTATACATTTTCCGACTTCCTATTTGTAAAGTTTTAGGTTTTTGGAGTAAATTATATCTTTGGGTAGAATCTTGCAAAATAATTTTTTGCACAGAATCATAATTGTTTTGCATACCTTCGTATTTTTGCAAAGATTTTGTCAAAAAATCCAAAATCTGTTGTTTGCGTTGCTGTTCTCTATGATACAATGGTAAATCCTCGCGAGTTTGTGCAAAGCTATTTGCAAAACAAAAAAAACTACATACGATAAAAAAAATAATTTTCATAGGAATATTGTTGGATAAGACTTACTATGTTTTATTGCCAAAATAATACCATAATTTATATAGCTTGGTAAAAAACTATTTAGCTATTTTAGCAAGTGAATTAACTATTTGATTTTCAATAACTTAAAAACCATAAATTAAAGTAGATAATCACAATCTTTATTGATTTTTTGGCAAAATACTAAAATTTATTTTACCAAAAAAGATACTTATCTAAAGCTATTTTTGGAATTGTGCCAAAATAGAACGTATCTTTGCAACTGTTTAAAAAATATGTAACTTTTATTCATTTTAACTTAATCCAAATTGTGAAAAATCTTTCTGTTATCCTTAGTAGCATAGCTTGTGTAGGCGTTGCTGTTTTGTTTTTCCTAAATTTCTCCAACAATAAACCTGCTACCGCCGCAAGCAATGTAGCAATGGACGCAGTAAATGCAGGTGCTTTGCCTGTGGCATACGTAAATTCAGATTCTCTAATGACAAATTACAAATTGTTAGACGAAATGAGCAAAGCCTTAGAAGAAAAAGAAGGTAGTGCTACCAAACAATTACAAAACCGAGGAGCAAAATTAGAAGAAGAAATGAGTAGTTTTCAACGTAGGGCACAAGCAGGTTTATTGTCTAACAACGAAATGAAATCAGGACAAGAAGCATTATTAAAAAAACGTGACGAATTAATGGCATACGAAGACCAATTAAAAATGGGCTTGATGGAAGAAAAAAAATTAATGAACAAACGTCTTTACGATTCTTTAATGTCTTACTTGAAAGAATATAACAAAGCTGGAAAATTCAAATATATTTTAAATTACACACAAGGTGGTACATTTTTTACCGCAGACGAAACCTTAGACATTACCAAAGACGTAGTCAAAGGTATGAATGAAAGATACGAAGCAAATAAAAATGCTACAAAAAAATAATTAAATTAGTTTTGATTTATGATTTATTGTTTATAACTTAAAACCTAAATATTGTAAGTAATGTAATTGGCGTAGTAAGTAATAATCATATTTCATAAATCATACATCTCTAAAAAAAACTTATGTCATTCGAAACACTCCAAGTAATAGAACCTATACGCAAAGCTCTACAAGCAGAAGGCTATACCAATCCAACACCAATCCAAGAACAATCTATTCCGATAATTCTCCAACACAAAGATTTATTAGGTTGCGCACAGACAGGCACAGGAAAAACCGCAGCTTTTGCCATTCCCATTCTGCAACTTTTGCACCATGAAAACCAAAATAACAAGCACAGACGTGTCATAAAAACATTAATTCTTACGCCTACGCGTGAACTTGCTATTCAAATTAACGAAAGTTTTGCTACCTACGGCAAATATTTGGGACTAAAATCTACAGTAATTTTTGGTGGTGTGTCGCAAGGTGCGCAAGTAATGGCACTAAAAAGTGGAGTAGATATTTTGATAGCCACGCCAGGACGTTTGTTAGATTTGATGAGTCAAGGACAAGTAAATCTAACACAGTTAAGCATTTTTGTACTTGATGAGGCAGACCGTATGCTCGATATGGGTTTTATTAATGATGTACAAAAAATTATTTACAAAATACCAAGCAAAAGACAAACTTTGTTTTTTTCGGCAACGATGCCTCCTGTTATCCAAAAATTAGCAGATACAATTCTATTCCGCCCCGAAAAAGTACAAGTAGCACCTGTTTCCTCCACAGCAGATACCGTAAAACAAGGCGTATATTTTGTAGATGCAGCAGAAAAAAAATCACTGTTGGTGCATGTTCTTAAAGACCGTAGCATAAAATCAGCATTGATTTTTACACGAACCAAACACGGAGCAGATAAAATTGTAAAAGAACTTGCCAAAGTAGGCATTTATACCGAAGCTATTCATGGCAATAAATCGCAAAATCATAGACAAAATGCCCTTACCAAGTTTAAAAATAGAGAAATAAGGGTATTAATAGCCACAGATATTGCAGCAAGAGGTATAGATATAGACGAACTTTCTCACGTAATCAATTACGAAATTCCAAATAGTCCCGAAACATACGTACATCGAATTGGGCGGACAGGACGTGCAGGACTCAGTGGCGTAGCACTTTCTTTTTGCGATATTGACGAAAAAGATTACCTAAAAGATATTCAAAAATTAATTGGAAAACAAGTGCCTGTTATCGAAAACCACCCATTTCCAATGAAAAAATTTGAGCTTACCGAAAAAGCAAAAGTAAAGCCAAGACAAAATCGCAGTACAGAAAGTAGAACAAGCAATGGACGTACAAACAGTACAAGTAATGCACGCACAGGTAACAAAGAAGGACAAAGTTCTGGCACAAAATCATATAGCGGCAACAGTGGCAAAAAGAAAAGTTCTTATGCCAACAATCGTAATAAAAATGATTAAGAAATAGTTTTTGATACCAAAAAGCTACCCAACTATGTTAAAAGCAGAAAATATTACTAAAAAATATGAAGGACATACTGCCTTACAAAATGTGTCTGTAGAAGTGCCAAAACAAACTATTTTTGGTTTGTTGGGTCCGAATGGTGCAGGCAAAACCTCTCTAATTCGTATTATTACACAAATTACAGAGGCAGATGAGGGAAATATTTATTTTGATGGCGAAAAATTGCAAGCAAAACACGCCAAACAAATAGGATATTTGCCTGAAGAAAGGGGCTTATACAAAAAAATGAAAGTAGGGGAACAATTACTCTATTTGGCACAGTTGCGAGATTTATCCTATCAAGAATCTAAATTACGGATTCGTAAATGGTTTGAAAAATTAGATTTAATGAATTGGTGGGATAAAAATGTGGAGGAATTGTCAAAAGGAATGCAGCAAAAAGTGCAATTTATTGCTACGGTAGTTCACGAACCAAAATTATTGATTTTAGATGAGCCTTTTTCGGGTTTTGACCCTGTAAATTCTAATATTATTCGAGATGAAATATTGGAACTTCGCAAAAATGGTTGCACAATTATTTTTTCTACACACCGTATGGACAATGTGGAAGAAATGTGTGATAACTTAATTTTAATCAACAAATCGCAAAAAGTTTTGGGTGGTAGCAAAGCCGAAGTAAAAAATTCGTTTAAGACTAACACTTTTTTTGTAGAAACTAACAAAAAATTACAAGATTTTCCTGCCGAGTTTAGCTTACTAAAAGAGGAAATTTTGCCTGAAAATACAATTCGTTACCAAATACAACTAAATAACAAAGTTGCAAGCAATGATTTATTATGGTGGAGTAGTTCGCAAGCTACCATACATTCTTTTTATGAACATATCCCAAGTATGCACGAAATTTTTGTGCAGGTAGTAAATGAAGCCTAAATTTGTAGAAAGTTATGTTGTTAAAAATTGGAATTACAGGCGGCATTGGCGTAGGCAAAAGCATTGTTTGCAAAATATTTGCAAGCCTACAGATACCTATTTATGATGCAGATACAAGGGCTAAATACTTGATGGTCAATGATTTAGCTCTTATAGATGCAATAAAAACTTCTTTTGGTGAAACGGCTTACACTGCCAACCAACAAATAAATAGAGATTTTTTTGTGCAACAAGTTTTTGGAAATCCACAAACCGCCAAACAATTAGAAAGTTTGGTACACCCCGCAGTGAAAAAAGATTTTGAAAACTGGGTATTGCAACAAGACAATATAACAAAATATGTACTCAAAGAAGCTGCATTATTGTACGAATCAAATTCCTATCAAGAATTAGATAAAATAATTGTGGTAACAGCCGACAAAAATATCCGCATACAACGAATTTTGCAACGAGATACGCATCGAAATCAAGCACAAATCGAGGCTATTATGGCAAAACAACTACCTGAAGAAGAAAAAATAGCAAAAGCTGATTTTGTAATCCATAACAACGGTACAGAATTACTTATTCCACAGGTTATTGAAATTCATCAACAAATCATCAAATTACACACAAAACTAAATTAATTTTATAAAAATACCCTCTAATTATGTTATATTTTTTCAAATACAACATAATTAGATAAAAATTCTATTTATGCTTCTGTTGGATAACCCATTTTTTTTGCATAAACAGATAGTTTTTGCTTAAGAACAAACCTTGCTCTATGCAATCGTGAACGGACAGTTCCGATAGGAATATCGAGAATTTTTGCCAATTCTTCATACGTAAACCCTTCCAAATCACACAAAATAATGATAGCACGAAATTCTATACTCAAAGAATTGAGTGCATTGGTAATTTCGTCCCCTATCAAATCTTGGACAGACTCGGAACGAAGATCCATCGTAAAATCTTCGTCTATATAATCAGAATTGTAAGTTTGTTCTACTTCTTGGTAATCTACTTTTGCGGGTTGCTTACTTTTCTTGCGAAATTCGTTAATAAAACCATTTTTAAGAATTTTGAATAGCCACGCCTTTGCATTTGTGCCTTGTTCAAAAGAATTAATAAATCTAAATGCCTTCATATAGGTATCTTGTACCAAATCTTTTGCATCGTCTTCATCTAAAGCAAGTTTGTAGGCAAAATTATACATTGCCGTTAAATGCGGCATAAATTCTTTGTTGAAAATGGTGTTTTTTTCGCTGTTAGTATATCTTTCCGTTTTTTCGGTCATTGTATTATGCAAATAGGTATAAGTAAAAATAGTACGTTTTAAGTAGAAAATGCCATATTTGCAAATTTGCAAATAAAAGGATTGGTTTTATAAAGTATTGGTACTTAAGAAACATTGTTTTTGAGTGTTTCTGTAATATTATTTTCAATGGTTCGCAATTTTTCCTTACAAATGCTTAACAACTCGGTTGCCCTTTTGACTGCAATATCCAACTCGTCAATTGGTATTTGGTTTGTTTCCATTTGCGTTTGCAGTTGTAATAATTCTTGCAATGCGTCTTGATAGCTAATATTTTTAGTTTTTTTCATGAAAATTTAGGGAAATATTTTTATTGTGTCTTAAAAATATTTGGCAAATATAGAGAAATAAACAAAAACTAAATAGGTTTTGCCAAACTAAATTCTAAATTTTGACTTAGGAATAGCTTAAAAATAAATATGTTTATCTTAGACTTTTTTCTACTCTATTCTAAGAGATTTTGTTTTATTTTTTGCTATATTTCTACACAAACTCCCATTACCAAAATATCATCTATTTGTTTTCCATTTCCAAGCCAATTACTTACTGTATGTTGAAGTGTTGCTTTTTGTGCTTGCATCTGCAACAAATGTATATGTAATAGTAATTCTCTAAATTTTCGCACCATAAATTTTTTCCCTGTTTCACTAAATTGGTCTTGAAAACCATCTGTGCAAAGATAAAATGTAGTTTTGGTATGCAGTTCTATTTGGTGCATTGCATATACATTTTCTCCATCTTGGTATCCACCAATAGGGCTTTTTGTGCCTTTAATTTCATAAAATATGCCGTTTTGTAGGTAATAAATTGGGTTCATTGCCCCTGCAAATTGTAGTATTTTATTTGTTTTATCAACTGTTACCAAACTCAAATCCATTCCATCACGTACTTTATTTTCGGCTTGTTTTAATAATTTGCGTACTCCTTTGTTGAGTTCTTCGAGAATTAAATTTGGGCTGTGAATTTCTTTTTCCAAAATAATATGATTGAGCAAATCATTACCAATCATCGACATAAAAGCACCTGGTACGCCATGCCCTGTGCAATCTATGGCAGCTAAAACACTAATTTCAATAGCATTTTTATCTATAATATTTTCAAAATAGTAAAAATCTCCACTTACAATATCTTTTGGTTGAAATAATACAAAAGAATCTGGAAATGTTTTTTGAATATCTGTTTCTGTAGGCAACATAGCCGTTTGAATCCGTTTGGCATAGGTAATACTTGCAGTAATATCTCTGTTTTTATGTGCCAAAAGTTCACTTTGTCTAATAATTTCGCTATTTGCGTGTTGTAAAACCTGTGTTTGTGCCAAAATTTCGGTATTTTGTTGGCGTACTTCTGCGGTTTTTTCAAATACTAATTTTTCTAATTCTGCTTGTCTTTCCTTAATTGCTTGTAGGCGTATGCGTATAAAGGAGTAAATGATGGCAGAAATGGACAACACACACAAAGTAATAAACCACCAAGTTTGCCACCAAGGCGGCGTAATGGTAAAGGTATAGGTAGTGGTTTCTCCCCAATTTCCTTGTAAGCCAGCCCTTAGCTTAAAAGTATAGGTATTTGGAGGCAAATTTGGGTAAATAGCTTCTTGTTTCTGAATGGCAGGAGTCCAATCTGTGTCTATGCCTTCGAGTTTCCACTGAAATTCTACCTCATCAGGATTGTCAAACTGTACTGCTTCCAAATCAAAAGCTATGTGATTCTCGTTGTAGGGCAATACCAAATTTTGTGGCACTTGTATAAACCATTTTGTAGGCTCTAAAAAATATTGTTTATAGGGTTCTTCCTGCCATTTTACGGGCTTAAAAAATAATCTTATGGCAGTAATATTGGCTATTGGTTGGTTGGTGTTTGGTTGGTCGAAGGTAGGATTATATTTGTAAGCACCTTTTAGTGTGCCAAACCACATATTATTTTCATCGTCTTTGTAAATAGCTGCACCGTTGGTTTCTTTGCCTGTAAACCCTTGATTATCTGCATAATTAGTAATTTTGCTAACTTCACTTTTGGCATCTACTTCCAATTTAGCTACGCCACCTTGCATACCTGCCCAAATATCTCCATTAGCATCTGTAGTAATAGAATAAATTAAATTAGAAGATAAATCAGAGTTTTCTTTGGTATAGCTAATAAACTTTGTGCCATCAAAACGTGCCAAACCACCACCAAACGTAGTAACCCAAATATTTCCATTTTTATCTTCTGTGGTTTGTTGGGTTAAACTTTCTCCAAGTCCTTTACTTCGGTCAAATAGTGTAATTTTCTCTTCTTCGTTTTGCAAAATTCCTTTTTTTTCTATTCTATGCACGCCTGCATTAGAATTTACCCAAATACTTCCTTTGCTGTCCTCAAAAACAGAATATAAACCATTATTTGCTAATTTTTTATTTGCTACATTATATTGTGTAGTTGTTTTGGTTTTAGAATCATACCGATACAAACCTGTGCCTTGTGTAACAATCCACCAAATATCATCTTTGGTGTGCAATAAATAAGAAACTTGTGCAACAGTAGCAGGAATTCCAAACTCTTGATTGACATTGCTAAATTTGCCTTGATTAAAACGAACAATACCCGTATTAGTAGCCAACAATAAATTACCATTTTCTTCAGGCTCTATTTTCATAATTCTTCCTATGGGAATATTTGCAGGATAGGTTTTTAATTCTTTTCCATTCCATGCATAGAGTTCATTGGCAACTGTTCCAATCCAGATAACCCCAGCTTTATCTTTATAAAAAGTTCGTGTAACTTCTTGTTGCATACCTAAAGATTGATTGATGGCAGTAAAAGTTTCCCCTAAATATTTGATTAAGCCAAATCCACGAGTTCCAAGCCAAATATTTCCATCTTTATCTGCTACACTATTGACAATAAATACAGTAGCTAAGCCATTTTTTTCGGAAAGTGTAGTAACTTTTCCTGCCAAATCATATTTCCAAATGGCATTACCATTCAAATTGCCTTGAAAATTGCTAAGAGGTAACCATACATGCTTAAATTTGTCTTCTGCTACTCTATTGATTGCAAATATTGGTACATTTTCTGGACAAGGTAATTCAGTAGCTTGCCCTTGTGGCGAAATTTTATATATTTTAAGGATATTAACAACTTGATTAGGAGCAAATTTAAAAATTCCAGCCCATATATCTCCGTTGCTATGTGTAAAAAAAGGACACAAACTTTCTCCATTTGCTACAGGTATTGTAGGATTTTGGTAGGTACTAAGTTGTCCTTTTTGGTATTGGAATAACGTAGTTTTACCTGTTTGGGTATGTATTGCATTAATAAAAATGCACTTTTTATTTGCATAGAGCCGTACAATAAAATAGTCTGCGAGGATAGGAAATTTGGTTTTTGCTTCTATAAACTTTTGATTTTCAAATAGATACAAAATAGTATTTTGTTGAGCAAAACTTAGAAACCATAGTGTATTTTGTTCATCTACCGCAAAATTTGCAAAAGGCGAATTTACTACTTGAATACCATCGGATTCGTCATAAGTTTTAAAACTGATTCCGTCATAATAGGACAAGCCATTAAAAGTCATAGCCCAAATATTGCCTTTTTTATCCTCTATAAGATTGCTTACTTGTTCGTTTGGTAGTCCATCTTTTTTGGTAAAAGTTTGAAAAGTTTTGCCATTAAACTTGGTAAGTCCGCCACCATTTGTGCCTATCCACAAATAGCCACGACTATCTGACATCATATCCCAAATTTCAGATTGTGGCAAACCCTGTTCTATTGCATAGGTTTTGAATGGATAAACTTGTGCAAAAACAATTGTGTTGAAGAAAAATAAAGCTAAATAACAAAAAAATATTTTCATCTTATTTTTACTGTAAAATACTATGTAATATTGAAACAATAAAACGAAAAAAATATTTTTTATTGTTAAATTATGTTATTTTTTTAAATTTAAGTAAAAGAAAAATATATTTTATAATAAAAATAAATATAAGTAATTGAAAATCAATTACTTACACTAAAAATATTTTCAATTAATTATTTACTTTTACTTCATGTAAATTGCGTAATAGCATATATATACTTTCAAAACGGCATTTTTATTACATTACCCTTTTAAAAAACCATATTCATACACTTTCGGCTCTATTTTTTGCGATAAAACCTTCAAAGCCTCTCGTAAATCTGCAATTAATTTTGTGTAAGTTTCATCTTCACTTTTATTATTCATTTTGCCTGTAGCATTACGTCCCTGAAAATATTCACGAATATCGTACAAAGAAGCATTAACAAGCCCCCCAACCCCCGAAGGGGGAATTTGCCACGCAGGAATATTTTTAATAGCTTGGTGATAATATTTCCAAAGAGCAAGACCAGCCACAAAAACAGCTTGTGCTTCGGGAGAAAATACCAATTTTTCGGAAGTTGTAACAGTTGATTCATTCATTAAATCGGCATTTTTTTCAATTTTTAGCTTGCCCTTAATAAATTTACTCATAAAATTACTCTCAAAATTATCTCTTGCATCAACTTCGGCTTCTGTAAAAGGTATCCAATGATTTGTACCTGCTTTTGAACTTATTTTATTTTGGCTATGAAATAAGGTAAAAGCTAAACAGTCATTTTGAAATTCTTTGTCTTTTTGCCAATCCTCATTTGGATATATAAATTGGTCACGGTCATTGAGCCAAGTGGCTTCTATGCAATGACGAACAGCAACATAAATGCAAGCTATTATTAAATTTTTACTATTAATTGGAAAATAGATTCCGTGTCTTATCCCTTTAAAACTTTGAATAGCTATTAAATTTTTGTGTTGAAAATCGGGTGCATCAGCCATTAAAACACCAACATAATTATTACTTAAATCTTTGAATGATAACAACCAATTATTTACTCTACCTTTTTCATTTTCATAAGAACGGAAGATTTTGTTACTAATTAACTTGCCATTAGCATTAAAAACATCAGCTTCAATTTGTTCAAACTTTTCTTTGGTTTTTGTGTCCCAAATAAAAAATCCAATGGGAAATTTGCCTTTTACGTTGTCAAAAGTATTTGCAGGCACTACAAATAACTTCTCTAACTTAGCTAAAAAGCTATTTCTAAAAGTTTTTGAATTAACTGCACTAACAGCTTTCAACGTTGAGAATTGTCCTATAAAACAACCTTGAATTTCAAAATAAATTCGTATTAGAAATTGTGCAAATAATTCTGCACCTACTTTTTCTAAATTCTGCTGATACTTAGTATGAATACGTGAAACTTGAACCTTACTTCTTGTTATACTTATTCTTCCATTACTTTCCGCATAAGGCGGATTGATATACACCACCAATTTTTTCCTTTTTTCGGGACTATTAATAATATTTTGCAATCCTTTAGGCAATTTATCAAAACTATCATTGAGAAAATCAAACTGAAAAACGTGGTCTTCCAATAAATTTGCACCATTTTTAATACGGTCATGCATCACGTCCACATCTTGTTTATCAAGTGTTGATGCCCAAATGTGGTGCTTATTCGTTAAACCTGTTAATAAATTTCCTGTTCCTGCTGCACAATCCCAAATATAATATTCATCTTGCCAATCCTCACCCAAAACATCTGTTAAGTATTTTTGCGACAATTCTACCCAAATTTGTGGGGTAAAAAAACTACCTTTTCGTTCTCTTACATCTTGCGGAACTAATAAATCTCGCCGATTGATAATATAATCCCAATATTCCTCTTTAGGAGGTCTTTCATATTTATTCCAAAATAAAGTGTGTGCTTTTAAATTATCTTTGAAAGTAATTTTACGAGAATTAAATATTCCCCATTCATCTATTTTGCGGTCAAGTTCATAATATTCTCTCTCTAATAAAACAAAAAGTTTTTCTTTCAAAGTTTTATTTTCTAAAGAAAGCAAGTCTGCCAAATAAAAATCTGCATCTATAATACCTCCTTTTTTTACCAAATCCCAATTTACTGCAATCGTAGGTTTTACGGTTTGTAACCATTTATTATAAATGACAATAAAATTATTTTTGTCAATTCTGGTTTTTGTGATGCCAAACTTCCCTACAACAAAATTAGTTTGTATAAATTGTTTAAGTTCTTTGTCATCTTTGCCATAAAAATATAGCAGGGTATTTTGGTCTAAAATACTTTTTACTTTGTCATAAATAAGCTGAAATTCTTTGCTTTCATGATTGGAAGGCGTAACATTCCAATTAAAATCATTCAGATAAAAAATATCGTGAATGTCATTATAAGGGATAAAAGCTATTTTTTGGGCATCAAAAGCACCCAAATACGCAGGAGGCAAGTATTTATCAAAAGTACGTGCCTTACCAATGGTAAGAATCAACTGCACCAATGCTTTATAAATATCTGCAATGCCTTTTTTGGCTTCTGCCCACAAAAGCCCCCCACCCCCCGAAGGGGGAGTCAATACGTCAAAAACTCCACCTTCGGGGGGCAGGGGGGCTACACAAAAATCTACATTACCAATTATTTTTCGGCAATCAAATTCACTAAAATAGTTGTGTGCTATTTGATTTTTTAGTTCTTCTTCTCTAATATTTTCGTAGGACATTGGTAATAGAATATTTATAATTATTTTTTAGAGATTATTAAGGAATGTAACATAGCCTTTAGGCTTGTATATAAATTATTGATACTCAAATAGTTAAACAAAAAGCTAAAGCCTATGTTACATTGCTTAATAACTTCTTTTCTTGTAAAATATTTTTGTTAAAAATATCTAATTAGATGAATATTTGTTACTCGTTATTTTGCAACGAATTACGCATTTATTTTTGTTATTTGCAAATGAATATTTACAAAAACCTAATTAAATTTATTTTTTTACTTGGTTATATAGTCTTATCTGTAAGATTATTTTTCCAATATTGGCATTGCTACAGTTATCTGTTGTGTGCATACCATATTGCAATAACAAACAATAAAAAATAAGCATAGAAATTACATATTATCAAAAAAATTACTATTATTGCTATATCAAAACCAAAACTTATATGAATAATAGTAATAACTCCAACTTTCCAAATTTAGAAGAGCAACTCCTGCATAAACAAAAAGAAATGGAAAGTCGTATCTGGCTGGATACTACGCTTTCGCAGTTTGATGATATTCTAAGAAATAATTATGAAAAATCTGTGAGAGAATTTGCAGATATTGTAATTACACAAATTTCTAAAATAACTACTGCTATTCGTGGTGTTTTTTTTGTGGTCGAGAAAAATGTAAGTATTGCCTGCGGTGCTTATGCGTGTAATTTAGAAAATATTGCCAAGAAAGATTATGCTCTTGGCGAAGGTCTAATAGGACAAGTTGCAAAATCAAGAGAACAAATATATAGAACAGATTTGCAAGAACAAAATCTTGTGATGACCTCTGCCACAGGGGTTATGCGAGCAAAAGCATTGTTAATTATACCCTTGATTGCACATCAAGACGTAGTTGGAATTTTGGAATTGGTTTATGTAAACTTACTTGAAGACAAACAAAAAGAATTACTAAACCGTTTGGCAAATAATATTGCAATTATGTTGCAAAGTATTCAAAATAATGCCAAAACAAAAGAACTATTACGAGAATCTCTGCAACAGCACGAAATATTCCAAAGTATGGAAGAAGAATTGCGACAAAATATGGAGGAACTCGAAGCCACACAAGAGGAAATGCACCGCATTAATCAAGAAATGAGTGCCTTAAATACTGCCATAGAAGATACTATGTTTGTGGTAGAAATATCTACACAAGGCAAAATATTGCGAACTTGTGATTTGTTTTTGCAACATACAGGCTATACCACAAAAGAAATATTAGATACGCTTTATATTGATTTTTTGCCCGAAGACGAAAAACCCCTATTTGATGAAATGGTAAGTAATTTAAAAGAGGGAAAAACCATACGCAAAGAAGTGAAAAGAAAAAAGAAAAATGGCGAGGAATTTTGGCTATTTGCTACCTATTATCCAACTATCAATGCTTATGGACATACAAACAAAATCGTAAAAATGTCCTATGATATTACCGAAAAACGCAACCAGCAACATATTTTAGAGCAAAATGAAGTATTTTTGAAAGAACGTAGCAAGACTATTCAAGACAAAGCCTACGCACAAATAAAAAAAATGCGAGAACAACACGAGCAGGAATTGGCAGAAAAAGACAAGATTATTACTGCATTAACCAAACAAATAGAAGAACAAAATATCTAATTTTTGTTGCTTTTGTCAAAATAATTACCCAAATTTTCAGCCGTATTTATACACACAAAAAACTCTACTTTTATGATGAACCTACAAGAAACCCAACGTATTAAAGATGCGGTAGAACAAAATCCACAAGATTTTGAAAAAATAATAGAAAGCACCAAAATCGGGGTTTGCGTTACCAATGAAGACGGAATTTATGTGGGCATGAACGAAGCCTACTTAAATATTCTTAGTTATCAACGCAACGAAATGCTTGGTAAAAGTTTTATGATGGTAGTACCTACAGAAAAACAAAAAGAATTGCAACAATTACATGATGATTTTATTGCTATTCAAATAGAAATGTTTGATAAATTTAGTATTATTGATAAGTTTGGAAAATTGGTCTATATTGATGTAGATGCTGGATTTTCAGACAAAATACACGGTGCAGCACACAAACTTACTTTTGTTCAAAAAGCAACAGCTGATAAGTAATTTTGTGTAAAATATTAATAAGATAAGCTAAACACAAAATAAGTGATTTTGTATTTAGCTTATCCTAATTTATTTATTTTTTATTCCATACAAAGGCATTAAAATAGACCAATAGACAAAAAAGCATTGCCAAAATACTATTTATTTTTCCAAATAATAGCAATTCTGGCACTAAAACAAACTCTATTACATTCATCAATAACACGACAAAAATTTGTGTGATAGCACAAAAACGAGGTTTTATTCGACTAAGTATCCAAATTGTCATTATTATTTCGGAAATTCCTATCATTTTGGTTAGTAGCATTGCATAGTTTTGTCCCATAATTTCTGCCACAATTTGTTGGTGTCGAGGCACAAAATTTAAAATTTTGCATACCAAACCATTTACCAACCAAACAAATACGATTACAAAACTACTCAATTTATGCAGACTAATTAGGTTTTTCATTGGTATAATTTTGCTATTTTTAAATTATTTTTGGTTGATTGGCTCACAAATTCGCAAAATATCTTCTACCATTTCTCTGGTATTGCTAAGATGTGGCACTTTATTTTGTCCGCCTAACTTGCCTTTGGTTTTCATATATTGAATAAATGAATCGGCTTGTAAAGGCTTGATAACCAATGGTTTGAGTATTTTACCTTCAATTAAATCTTTATAATAAACATTTAAAGCACACATATTTTGGTCTAATACTTTGCTAAATATTTCGATATTGCTTGGCATTTTGGAAAATGCAATCAACCATTCGTGATGTGGTAATCCTTCTGTTGGCGTAACTTGTGGTGCTACGGTAAATTCTGCGATTTCGGCTTCTGGAAATGTTTGTTGTGTTGCTAAAATAGCTTTTTCTACTTCTTCTGCAATAATATGTTCGCCAAATGCTGAAATAAAATGCTTTATTCTTCCTGTTACAATAATTCTATAAGGTTTTTTGCTTACAAATTTTACCGTATCCCCAATCGAATATCCCCATAATCCTGCATTGGTATTCAAAATAATTGCATAATTTACTCCAATTTGTACGTCTTTAATAGACAAACGGGTTGGTTTCTCGTCAAAATATTCGTTAGCAGGAATAAACTCGTAAAACATTCCATTGTCTAAAAGCAATAACAAACCTTGTTCGGTTTGTGTGTCTTGGTAGGCAATAAAACCTTCGGAGGCAGGATATGTTTCTATGGAATCTATAGTTTTGCCAATAGACTCGATTAATTTTGCTTTGTAAGGTTGAAAATTTACCCCTCCATAGACAAATAGCGAAAAATTAGGAAATACGTCTTTGATTTGTTTGCCTGTTCGAGCTTGAATTTTATCAAAATACATCTGCACCCAAGGCGGAATTCCCGAAATTAAGGACATATCGGCTTGCAAAGTTTCTTCGATAATAGCATCTAATTTGGTTTCCCAATCATCTATGCAATTTGTTGCATAGCAAGGTAATTGATTGGTGCGTAAATAGGCTGGAATATGGTGGTTTACAATTCCCGACAATCTTCCTGTATGTATGCCATGTTTAGATTCTAAAATAGGACTTCCCGACAAGAAAATAAGTTTTCTATCTACAAAATCTGCTTTTCCTGTTTCTGCAATATAAGATAACAAGGCATTTCTGGCACTATTTATATGATATGGAATAGACTCTTGCGAAATAGGAATATATTTTAGTCCCGAAGTAGTGCCTGATGTTTTGGCAAAATATAAAGGTTTGCCTGTCCAAAGGATATTTGACCAACCTTCTATTACCAAATCCATATAAGACTTTAGCCCTTCATAATCTCTAATGGGTACTGCTTGTTTAAAATCTTCATAGTTTCTTATTGCGTCAAAATCATGGTCTGTCCCAAAAACAGTTCTTTTGGCTTGTTTGATGAGTTTTTCAAACACTGCTTTTTGGGTTTCGAGAGGTCTTGCAGCCCAATAATTTTGCTGTGCAGCAATATAGGAAGCAAAAACTTTTCCGAGTGTAGATTTTATCATATTGCTATATTTTGAAAATGCTTGCAAAGTAAATAGATTTCTCAAAAAGTAGCTATTTTTGTGCCATAAATAATTGGTAAATATAGCTTAATTTTTTAGCATAGGTAATGACTGTTTTTCGGCAAATTTTTTCAAAAAAGGGTATGAAATTACAGAAAGTAAAATAATTAATGCCCCAATATAAAAACCTGTATTCATTTGTTTATGTTCCCCTAATACAATAGCTGCGACTATCATACCATAAATAGGCTCCATATTGACCGATAAATTTACGGTAAAAGCAGAAAGTCTTTGCATAATTTCAACACAAGCAGCGTAGGCATAAATGGTACAAACAAGCACCAAAAACAAGATTCCTAACCAATTATTGAGGTTTTCGGGACTAAAATCTAACCATGTAATAGCTTGCTTATTGCCAAAATACGTATAATATAAAGGCATAAGAATAATTGTGCAAAAAAATGCACCAAGCATTTCATAAAAAGTAATGGTAATGTGGTGATATTTTTTTGCTAATTTCCCATTAATTACCGAAAATAAAGAAACAAATAAGGCAGAGAGAATAGCCACCAGCAGTCCTTCCGCAAAATTAAATTGAAAATGGAAAATTAAATACAAACCTGCAATAATTACCAAACCCAAAGCTACTTCATACCACCGCAAAGCCCGTTTCATTATCAATGGTTCTATGAACGAAGTCCACAAGGTAGTAGTTGCCAAACCTGCCAAACAAATAGAAACATTGGCTATTTTGGAAGACGCAAAAAAAGTAATCCAATGCAAAGAGGTTAGAGAACCTGTAAGTAGTAATTGAATAATGGCGGTTTTGCCAAGATTTATAGGAATTTTTTTCCACTGTAAAATCATTGCCAAACCTACTGCGGACAACAAAGTGCGGTAAAAAACCAATTCTAAAGCAGGAATAGACATCTGATTGCCAACAATGGCAGAAAAACCCCATAAAAAAATAATAAAATGCAGGTGTAAATAATCTTTTAGCATATTGCAAGTATATTAATTAAAAATTTGTATAATTTTTCCTTGCAATTTTTTGCTTACCAATGGACTATTTTTGGAAAGAGATAGAATATCTTTTTCTTCTAAAACAAAGTCTGCATTTTCGTCAAATAATGTAAGTGTTGCCTTTTCCCCAATGGCTATTGTTGGGTTTTTAAATTGTAGAATATTTCGTGGATTGGTAGTAAATTTTTCGATAAGTTTTTCTGTAGAAAGTATATTTTTGCAAGCTGTATTTGCGGTTGCAAAAGCAGTTTGTAGGCTAATCATTCCAAAATCTGCCATATCAAATTCTACAAATTTGCTCTCGATATCGCAAGGAAGATGTGCCGAAACAATACAATCAATGGTATCATCTGCCAAACCTTCGAGTAATGCTTGTCTGTCGTTTTCGGTTCGGAATGGTGGTTTTACTTTTAGGTTGCTGTCAAAATCGAGCATATCCGCATCGGTAAAATAAAGTTGTTGTGCTGCAATATCACAAGTAACTTGCATATTTTTTGCCTTTGCTTCTCTAATTAATTGTACGGCATTGGCAGTAGAAATATTGGAAAAGTGCATTTTTCCATTTGTATATTCGAGTATTTTCAAATCTCTTACAATGCCTATTTCTTCGGCAATCGCAGGCATTCCTTTGAGTCCCAAACTTGTAGAAACTTCGCCTTCGTGCATCAAACCGTATTTGGAGAGGTATTTGTCATCTGGTTTGTTGATAAGCAGTCCGTTGATATGTTGCAAATAGAGTAAACTTTTGCACAACATAGCCGTATTGGTAATAGAGTGTATGCCATCCGAAAAAGCCACTGCCCCTGCTTTGTGCAAGTCTAAAAAGTCGGTCATTTCCTCGCCTGTTGTCTGTATGCTTAGGGCTGCGATTGGGTGTAAATTTACCTGATTTTGTGTATGCGATTTGATAAAAGTTACCATTTCTTTGCTTTGCACAACGGGATTCGTGTTTGGCAAAACCAGCACATCTGTAAACCCTCCAGCAGCAGCAGCTTGGCATAAGGAAACTAAAGTTTCTTTGTGTTCATTGCCCGATTCTCCAGAACTTGCACACATATCTACCCAACCTGTAGAAAGGCTATAGCCTGTGCAATTGATTACTTGTGTAGAATGGTCTGCAAATAATTCTTTGCCAATATTAGTAATTATTTGCTTTTCTATTAATACATCTATTATTTGGTTATGAAAAATAGATTTTTTGTCTATAATTTTTACAGATTTCAGTAAGGTTTTCATAGTGCAAAAGTAGAAAAAAAATCTAAAAACTTGCAACATAAATAAAGATTATTACAATTTGTAGCATAGATTTAAGTCTATGCTACAGCAGATAGTTTTTGTATAATTTGCTTAAAATTATTTTTTTGTTTGCAACATTGCTACTTTTAGCAAACCTGCTACGCTAATAGCATCTGTAATTTCGCCAGACATAACCATTGCAATAGCTTCGGACAAAGGCAGTTTTTTAATTTTCAAATCTTCGGTTTCTTCAGGCTCGGCTTCGCCTGCCACAAGGTCTTGAGCAAGCAAAACATAGCCTACTTCGTCTGTAACAGAGTTTGAGGTATGCAGTTTCATTAATTCTGTCCATTGATTGGCTATCAAGCCTGTTTCTTCTTTCAGTTCTCGTTGTGCAGATTCCAAAACTGTATTGTTTTTGCTACCGCCACCCATTGGAATCTCCCAAGAATATTCGTTTAAGGTATAACGATATTGTCCAACAAGCCAAGTATTTCCTTCGTTATCTATGGGAATAATGCCGATTGCAATATTTTTGAAACTCACTACACCATAAATTCCTTTATTACCAGCAGGATTTAATACATCTTCATGTCGAATTTCTATCCAAGGATTGCTATAGACAATGTTGGATTGGAGGGTTTGCCAAGGATTTTTCATCTTTATTTTGTTTTAATTTTTTAAGTACATTCGCCTGAAGGCAAATGTACTACATTTTATGTTTGGAGAAATAGTTTTCCAAGCATATTACTACAAAAATTCCTATGCTATACGCTATGATGTCGAGCCACGAAAACGCAGTTCCAATTAGTATGCGTGCCAATTTATATTTTTCTAAGCCAACAAGGGCAATAAAGTTGATGTATTGCAAAAATTCTACAAAATAGGAAAATAGTAACACCCTCCAAGCTAATAAGGAAACGGTAATTGCCATAAAACTTTTACAAAAACAATAAATCAAAATGACCACCAATACATCTCCTATATATGGTCTAATAATTTTATCATGAACATAAAGGGCAATCATTAACTCTATAACAAACAAAATTATTGTTAAAATGGCATAGGTTTTATTAAATTTTAGTAGTTTTAGCAACTTTTTTGTGTTTAAATGAAGTAATATAAACTGCGTAGCATAAGTTTTATTGCAAGAATGTATTGTACGTAATTTAGATTATAAAAGATTTACTTTATTATAAAAAATTTTATGAAATATTTTTTGTTTCTTAGTTTCTACTTTCTTTTGCATAGTGTTAGTCCTATTTTGTTGGCACAAGATATGCAACGAGTTCGCAAAAATATAGCTACTTTGGCAGCACCCGAAATGTTTGGTAGAGGTTATATCGAAGATGGCAATAAAAAAGCTGCCCATTTTATCGCCAAAGAATTTGAAAAATTATCGTTGCAAGCCTATACACAGCACCGCAAAACCAACTATTTGCAAACTTTCAAAATAGACGTAAATACATTTACCGAAACTCCTATTTTACAAATTGCTACCCAAAAGCTACAAGCAGGACGAGATTTTATTATACAAGCAGATAGTAAAACCGCAAAAGGAACTTGCGAATTATTTGAAATAGATACTTTATTGTTTGTAGAAAATGAACAGGCTTTGAATATGTTTATGAATACAAAATTAGATAATAAAGCATTGGTATATGCAAGCAATTTTGAAGAAAAAATCTATAAATTACCTACTATAGTTATTCGCCATTGGTTTTCGGCGGCAGCATTTATCAAAACTTCACCAAAATTAACGATGAATATTGCCAATAATGCAGAAGGAAAAGCCGTTTTTGAAGTTCGTAAAAATTTAATGGATAGTATTTTGCTACAAAAACGCCAAAATAATATTAAAATACAGTATGAAATTAGACAAAAATTAGCAAAAAATTATGAAACACAAAATATTATTGCCTACCAAAAAGGAACAAGCAAAGCCGATTCTATAGTGGTTTTTTCGGCTCATTACGACCATTTGGGGAGTTTTGGGAAAAATACCATTTTTTATGGAGCAAATGATAATGCAAGTGGAATTAGTATGCTGTTGGAATTAGCAACATATTATAGCCAAAATCCGCCAACTTTTACGGTTGTTTTTATGGCTTTTGGTGCAGAGGAATTAGGTTTGTTGGGTTCAAAATATTTTGTAGAAAATCCATTATTTGGGCTTGAAAAAATAAAAATACTCATTAATTTAGACTTAGTAGGAACAGGTGATACAGGTTTGGGTGTGGTTAATGCAACTGTTTTTACAGAACTTTTCCAAAAATTTGCTACAATCAATACACAAAATAATTATTTTCCAAAGATTATTAAACGAGGCAAAGCCGCAAACTCTGACCACTATTTTTTTAGTGTGCAAGGTATTCCGTCTTTTTTTATCTATACTTTGGGTGGTATTCAGGCATACCATGATGTGGACGACAAAGCCGAAACATTGCCACTTACAAAATATACAGACTTATTTAAGTTATTGGTGGAATGGGTAAAAGTAATAAATGAATAAATTATATTAGCAAAATTCTAACTTTATGCAAAAAAAAATTCAATTTACTTATCAAAATAAAACCTATCAAGCCGATTGCAAAACTGCAATAGATATTTCTATGCCTTTAAAAGCAGGAGAAGAAACTGTAAATTGTTATTATGCAAATGCTGTTGAATACCAAACTATTGCAGTTGGAGATTTTGTAGGTGCTGTAAATTTGGGTGGCTCTTGCAATTATCAACGCATCAGTTTTACGCCACATGGCAATGGTACACATACCGAATGTTATGGACATATTACCGCAGACGGTGCTACAATTAACGAATGTTTGAAAGAATTTTTGTTTTTTGCCTTGCTTATTTCTGTACCCGTAGAAATTTTGGAAAATGGCGATAGCATTATTTCTTTAGAAAACATAAAAAAATTAGTACACACAAAAGATATAGAAAGTTTAATTATTAGAACAATTCCTAACGAAATAAGCAAATTAACACATCAATATTCTGGTACAAATCCTACCTACCTATTACCTGAAGTATGCCAATATCTCAAAGAATTAGGCATAAAACATTTATTGATAGATTTGCCTTCGGTAGATAAGGAATGGGATAATGGCGTGTTGCAATCTCATCGAAATTTTTGGAATCTACCGCCAAGATATGCAACTATCAATATGTCTGAAGTGCGAAAAGATTGTACAATTACCGAACTTATTTTTGTGCCTGCTACAGTTGCAGATGGATTATATTTGCTAAACCTACAAATTGTAAGTTTTGAAAGTGATGCAAGTCCAAGCAAACCTATTTTATATCCTCTGTCTGTTTTGTAAATTAAGTTGTAGTGTGGACTGAAGTCCACACTACAACTTATTACAAATTATTCTTCCGCCAAAAATCCATAACGATAATCTGTAGGTGGCACAAAAGTTTCTTTGATAGTCCGTTGTGTAACCCAACGCAACAAATTGAAAACAGAACCTGCTTTGTCATTTGTACCCGAAGCACGACTTCCTCCAAAAGGTTGTTGTCCAACCACTGCTCCTGTGGGCTTGTCATTGATATAAAAATTACCTGCTGCATTTCGCAATTTATCGGTAGCCATATCAATCGCATAACGGTCTTGTGCAAATACTGCCCCTGTCAAAGCATAAGGCGAAGTATTATCTACCATATAAAGTGCCTCCTCAAAGTGGTTTTCGTGGTAAACATAAATAGTCAAAACAGGTCCAAAAATTTCCTCACACATCGTAGTATAATGCGGGTCAAGTGCTTGCAAAATAGTAGGCTCTACAAAATATCCTACAGATTTATCATACTTGCCACCTGCAATAATTTCTACCATATCACTTTTTTTGGCTTGTTCAATATATTTTGCAATGTTATCAAAAGATTTTTCATCTATTACTGCATTGAAGAAATTTCGGAAATCTTCGGGACTTCCCATTTTAATACTTGCTAAATCTTCGAGCATATATTTTTTTACTTCTGCCCAAAGATTAGAAGGAATATAAGCACGCGAAGCTGCCGAACATTTTTGTCCTTGATACTCAAAAGCACCACGAATAAGGGCAGTTGCCAATGCTTTTGCGTCAGCAGATTTATGGGCAATCACAAAATCTTTTCCACCTGTTTCACCTACCAAACGAGGATAACTTTTATAGTTTGCAATATTTTCGCTAACCGTTTTCCAAATAGAGTTAAAGGTATTGGTACTTCCTGTAAAGTGGATTCCTGCAAAATCTTTGTGTGAAAATACGACTTTTCCTGTACTTACGCCATCAACAAAAACCAAATTGATTACGCCATCAGGCACTCCAGCCTCTCTAAAAACTTCCATTAGCACATTTGCCGCATAGATTTGTGTCATGGCAGGTTTCCAAACTACAGTATTTCCCATCATAGCAGGTGCTGTAGGCAAATTTCCAGCAATGGCAGTAAAATTAAAAGGTGTTAAAGCAAAAACAAAACCTTCCAAAGGTCTATGTTCCAACCTATTCCACATTCCAGCTTGCGAATCGGGTTGTTGTTGATAGATTTGTGTCATAAAATAGACATTAAATCGCAAAAAATCTATCATTTCGCAGGCAGAATCTATTTCGGCTTGATAGATAGATTTGGATTGTCCGAGCATAGTAGCTGCATTAATTTTGGCTCTGTATTTGGTTGCCAATAAATCTGCTGCTTTCAAAAAGATGGCAGCACGTTGTTCCCATTCTAATGCTGCCCAAGCATCTTTTGCTCCTAATGCTGCTTGAATTGCTTGTTCTACGTGAGATTCATCTCCTATAGAATAATAGCCAAGTGTGTGTTTATGGTCGTAAGGCGGTGCAAGTCGACCTTTTTTATCTGTATAAACCTTTTCCGAGCCAATATACATAGGAATATCATGTGTTTCTTGGCGAAGTTTTGCAAGCATAGCTTTCACTTCTTTTTTTTCTGTCGAATTAGGCAAATAGCTTTTAACAGGTTCATTAATTGGTGCAGGTACTTTTGAAATACTAAACATACATACGGTGTTTTTAGATATATTTTGGAATATTGGTTATTTGCTTGCAAGTTATAAAACCTTTGCAAATAAATTGCAGAACAAAACAGAAAATATAGATTCTTCTACAATTTCTATAAAATGTATTAGAGATAACACCGCAGTACATTATCCTGCTACTGTGCACAAGTAAAGCATAAAAAAATTGCAGTAAAAACGTCCTTATAGATTTTTATGGATAATTTTGCAATAAAGCATACTTAGATATAGATTTCACAGCAATATTTTGTAAAATTGCAAGTTGTAAACCGAGTAGAGTGTGGCAATGATAATCCTGTTTTTATAAAATATTTATTTGTATGTTCCTAAGATTTAGCTTGCTATTTTCTTTTTGTTTTTTTGGGTATCTTGTTATTTATGCACAAAAAGTAGAAACGCCAAGAGTAATTTTGCCTGTTGTAAGTACAAAAGCCAGCCTCAAACAAACAGTTGGTTTGACAGAGGTACTTATCGAGTATAACCGTCCAAGTGTGCGAGGTCGCAAAATTTGGGGAGATATTGTGCCTTATAACAAAGTATGGCGAACAGGTGCAAATCAAGCCACAACCATAGAGTTTTCTGATGATGTTTGGCTCAATAATAATTTGGTAAAAGCAGGCAAATATGCAATTTATACCATACCAACTAAAGGAGCATGGACTATTTTGCTCAATAAAAATGCGGATTCATGGGGCGTAGAAAATTACAAAGAAGAAGACAATGTTATTTCTTTTAAAGTTATCCCATTGAAAGGTAAATTTGAAGAAACTTTTAAATTGGAAATTGGGAATATAGAAAAAACAAAGGCAGATATTTTTATAGAATGGGAAAAAATAATTATTCCAATAGAGTTGCGTGTGGAAGTAGAACAAAAAGTATTAACCAATATTCTTACTGCCATTCAAAATGCAAAAGACGAAGACTGGGAAATCTTTGCAACCTGTGCAGATTATGCCCTAAAAAATGGGCTTTTTCAAGACCAAGTAATGACGTGGATTGATAAAGCATTGCAAGCAAATCCTAAAAGTTTCAGACCTTATTGGCTCAAAGCTGATTTTTTTGCCTTACATGGAAATTTTCAAACTGCAATAGACTTAGCAAAACAAGCATTAGCATTAGGTATTTTGGAACGAGGAGAAAAATTTAGCTATAAAACAGATTTGGAAAGGGCTATTAATCTTTGGGAAACAAAATTATAAGTACAAAACTCTAATTTACAATTACTTTACCAATAATAGTAGAAAATATGCAAGTAATAGATACATATAAGCATAAAGGCATGCGAAAAGCATTAATCAATACGTTAATTCATAGAGAAATGATAGCCGAAAAAGTATTACAAGCTATGGAAAAAGTGCCAAGACATTTCTTTTTTGACAGTGCATTTGTAGAGCAGGCATATTTGGATAAGGCTTTCAGTATTGGCGAAGGGCAGACTATTTCGCAACCTTCTACAGTAGCTTTTCAAACCGAATTATTAGATGTGCAAGCAGGTGATAAAGTTTTGGAAATAGGAACAGGCTCGGGCTATCAAAGTTGTATCTTATTAGAATTGGGTGCAAATTTATATACTATCGAATACAATCGCAAATTGCACCAAAAAGCCAAACACTTATTGACAAGCATTGGCTATAAAGCTAATTTTATCTACGGAGATGGTTCGCAGGGAATGTCTGTTTTTGCACCTTTTGACAAGATTATTGTAACGGCAGGAGCCCCAAAAGTACCACAAACTTTGATAGACCAACTCAAAAATGGCGGGATATTGGTCATTCCCGTTGGCGACAATAACATACAACAAATGTATAAAATACACAAAAATCTAAAAGGCGAAATTATTTTGTATAAACACGAATCTTTTTCTTTTGTGCCTTTATTAGGCAAAGAAGGTTGGCAATTATAAAAAAATATTTTTTGTTATACCAAAACAAAATTTTACTAAATTAGGTTAAAGTTTACTATATTTGCTTATCTAATGTATATTGCGTAGTACGTAGCTCCAGCTACGTACAAGTCGTATAAGCAAGTTTGTTTTACCTAAAAAACTATTTATTTGGGTCTAAAGTGTTTTACTTATGCAATAAATGATGTACGGAACTGGAGTTCCGTACTACTACGCAACTTACATTATCTATTCAACTTTAACTATTTTTCCTATGACAAAGCTCAAACGCGAAGAACTCCAAAAAGGATTTGCTATCTATTTACGAAATTTCTCTGAACAAATTCCTGTAACTATCATTCCTAAAGAATTTAGAACTACAAAAATTACTGTTACAACTATCCACAGGTATTGTATTCGTGTATTGGAAGAAAATAGTGAGCCTGAAAAAATAGAAAAAATCAAAGTTTTTTTTGTGTTGTCAAAAGGCAATGTTTCTTTAGATAAAGTTCTCCTTGAATTAGAACGAAGTGTAGAGAATAAAGCAAAGTCTATTGCAAAGATTTTTCAAGGTATAACAGTAGCACCAAAAGAAATTACATTATCTTTTGCAGCTTTTTTGATAAATAGCCCAATACAAACTCTCGAAGAGTTTAGACAATGGAAAGAACTACATAGCAAAGACAAAACTCTTGAACTTGAAAATAAGTTTGAACTTGAAAAAATAAGCCCCGAAATTGCAGAAAAAGAAACTGAAATTGCAGAAAAAGAAACTGAAATTACAGAAAAAGAAACTAAAATCGCAGAAAAAGAAACTGAAAAAGCAGAAAAAGAAACTGAAAAAGCAGAAAAAGAAACTGAAAAAGCAGAGATAGAAAAGCCAAAAATAGGGTTTTGGAAAAAATATTTTAAAGAAATTTCGATAGCTGCCTCTTTGTTATTGTTGGTAACTTTTTCCTACAAATATTATACAATGCTTAGTTATGTAGATACACAGAAAGAAAAGTTAGCCTATATTGAGCAAATTACGTTTAAGCCTGTGGTGGCAGACAGTAATTTTAGAGAAAATACCCCAATAAGCAAAAATACAGATTTTGACAGCACCAATAACAAGGCAGGTGAAGAAAAAATTACAAATCCATTATCTTTTCACACCAATAATATTTACAATGGTAAGTTTTTGTATAGTTCTGAAAAATGGAATTTTGAAACAAATACCGAAGGGGAAGATATGAATAGCAAATATGGAGAACCATATCGAGAAAACTTGAAAAGTGTGGTAAATATGCCTACAAATATTCCTACCATTGCTAATAAAAATATGCAAATAAGGTTTAATATCAAAAATAGTAGTGGCAAAACTTTATACATAGACAATGTTAAATTAGAAAAAATTGCTACCTATCATTTAGATACCAAAAAAGTAAAATGGTCTAATTGGATAACCCAAAAAGCAGGAGAACAAAAATATAAAGTAACTTTGACACATACATCAACTATTATTCCTATACTTGATTTTAAAGAAGTTACAAACAACCAAGCACAACATTTTTCTTTAGAAATTGATGGAGATGCGTCTTGCGAAAATTATATTTATAATTTTCGTTTGGTGATTAGTGCAAATGATGGAAATGGAAACAGGTATAATGTAGTGTCGGATAAAACATATTATTTGGGTTTTTTGGATACTTTATAAAATAAAATGTGTATGATAGACTTTATTTAAGTAACCAAATTAGCAATTTAGCTACATGTATTTTCACTGAAAACAACACAAAATGAAAAAAATATTTTTTTGTATATCCTTTGTACTTTTTTGTACTGCTCAAATTTTGGGTCAAACACAGACAGAAATGCTGTTAGCAAATGAATATTATGCTCAAGGCGAATACGACAAAGCCTATACAATGTATGAAAGATTAGTAAAAAAGCAAGAATTTATTTATGATATTCATAAAAATTACTTGGCTATCTTACTAAAATTACAAAAATTGGAAGAAGCCGAAAAATATCTCAAAAAGCAAACTAAAAATTTGCCTTATGAGGGAATGTTTGCCGTAGATTATGCAACAGTATTGAATTTGCAAGGCAAAAGCAAAGAATCTGCACGCCAATTAGAGGATTTTATAGACCGTATCAAAAAAGACGATAACCAAATTCATTACAACGCACAATATTTTATTCAAGCAAATTTTTATGAATATGCCGAAAAACTATACTTGGCAGGACGTAAAAATGGAAAATACAAGTTTGTAAATGAATTAGCAGCTTTGTATGGTTTGTCGGGCAAATTAGATAAAATGGTCAATGAATACTTGGATATGTTGAGCTACAGTCCCGAACAGTTGGAAATGGTACAATATTATCTACAAATGCGTGTGCGTGACGAAGAAGATTTCAACAAATTAGAAGGTATTTTGGTAGATTTTTTGGAAAAATATCCCGATAATGTAGTCTATCCTGAAATGTTGGTGTGGTATTTTATGCAACGCAAAGAATTTACAAAAGCATTTCTACAAGCCAAAGCAATAGATAAACGCAAAAATTTGGAAGGAATAGAGTTGGGAAATTTGGGGAAAATGGCATTAGAACACAAAGATTATGCGGCTGCCATCAAGATTTATGATTACATTGCCAATACTTACCGAACCGAAAAATCTATTTATGCAGAGGCAAAACGCAATTTGGCAAAGGCAAAAGAAGAACAAATCAAAACTACTTTTCCAATAGACAAGTTAAAAATCAAGTCTTTGATTGGAGATTATAATAGCATTGTTGCCGAATTAGGGCTAAATCAAAGCACTGCGGAGGCAGTTCGTAGTATGGCATTATTAGAGGCTTTTTACTTAAATAATAAAGATACTGCAGTTATTATCCTACAAAAAATTATAGATTCTCGTTCACTTGGCATCAAACAAGACTTGATAGACCAAGCTAAAGTAGATTTAGGAGATATTTATTTGTTAAAATCAGAGCCTTGGGAAGCTACACTTTTGTATGCACAAGTAGCAAAAACCGAAAAAGAAAGACCTTTAGGGCATATTGCAAAACTCAAAAATGCCAAATTACATTATTATAAAGGGGATTTTGATTTTGCAAAAGAGCAATTAGACGTACTCAAAGAGGCTACTACACGCGAAATAGCAAATGATGCTATGCAATTATCTTTATTAATTGCCGATAATTTGGAATTGGATACTTCGGCAACGGCACTTAGCGAATTTGCAGCTATAGATTTGTTGGTTTTTCAAGGGCAACTTGATGAGGCATTGCTTGGCTATGATAAAATGCTGAAAACCTATCCCGAACATAGTTTAATAGACGAAATTCATTGGGCAAAGGCAAATATTTTTATTCGCCAAGCTCGTTATCCAGAGGCTATGACCGAAATACAAAAATTATTGCAAGATAGTAGTGAAGATATTTTGGGAGATGACGCAACCTTTATGGCAGGCAAACTGTACCAAGAAAACCTACAAAATAAGGAAAAAGCTATGGAATATTACCAAAAATTACTAAGCAATTATCAAGGAAGTATCTATTCCGCAGAAGCACGAAAACGGTTTAGGGCTTTGCGTGGTGATGTAATAAATTGAGAAGTTTTGATAAAATAATTTTTTTGTTGAAAATATAGTAACAAATTATTAATAAAACTTGTATGTAATCTATTAGCTTTTAGCTTTATTGAGCAACTACAAGTTTTTTTATTGACATACAAACGAGGTTTATTCTTCGTTTTCCATAACATTTCGTAACTTTGCTAAAACCATTACGACTTATGAAATTTAGCGACTTTAAAAACGCAGATGAATTATTAACATATTTTGACTTGCGAGTAGAAAGCAAAAAATTTCTTGATTTTTCTTCCATCACTCCCATACAAATTCACCAAACTGTATTAGACGATATAGATTTTGCTTTATCAGAACGTGGGGATACAGATATGGAATTTTATGCTTGTGAAACGCTAATTTTTCCACTACTCAGAGAGGCTTGGAAACGCAATCCTCGAGCTAAATTGTTCAGCCACCCACAAATAAAGTATGAAGATTTGGTTTTAGTGCCAGACTATGTAGTTTCGCCTAAAAACAAAACAGGGGTTAATATTTTTGGCAAACCTTTACTTATTACTGTCAAGGCAAAGCATGATGACTACGATAAGGGTTGGGTAGATGCTTACAAACAATTAATAGTTGCACAACTTCTAAATAAAAATCCTGAAATTCCTATTTATGCTATTGTTAGTATTGGAAAAGGTTGGGAATTTGGGAAATTAGATACTAAAATTATTTACAAACACCCTGTAGGTTTGGGTTTGGATAACCCTGATAAATTATTCGGGGTTTTAGATTTTATTTTTGCAGACTGTGTGCGGACTGCCGAAAAATTTGATTTATTTTAAAAAGTAGGTTGCAAGGTCTTTTTATAAACCTTGCAACCTACATAGTAAATAACAAGAGAATTTTTATAGTAATAATTTTATTTTACAAACTTGCTACTATAGGTTTTTTTTCCGTCATGGATTTGAATTACATATACCCCTTGCGACAAATCTGACAAATCTAATGGCATTTCAAAGGTATTTAGGTCTTTGTGTGCAGTAATAGTTTTGGCAACTCGTCCCATCACATCATAAATTGCAATATTCAAATTTGCATTTTCATTGGTTAGTAGGCGTAGAGTTACGTTATTATCGGTGCTTGGATTTGGATAGAGTGTCAAATTTCCTACCAAATTAGCATTAATACTAATATCAAAAATCAATTCAAATCTTGTGTTATAAGTAGCTACTTTTGCCGTAAATTTGTAAATAGGATTTAACAACAAGTTTTGTTTGATATTCAGTTCCTTATCCCATAAAAATACATTGGAATTTGTAGGAATTGAACTTGTATCTTGCACATTAATTTGATATTCGCCTGCAATTTTTGATTTTACAATAAAAGGAACATTTTTTTGCAAAGCACTAAAAGGTAATCCATTGATAGAAATATTTTTTTTGTCTGCCGAAATCATATACATATCGGGCATTGTACCTCCATTTTCAGGTGCTTTATGTGCATCAAAATCTCCATCATATTTTTCTGTTGCATTTTGGTTAAAATGTACTATCATTTCGTCATAAAATTGCGAATTTTGGCAACGTAATTTTAGTGCCATTGGCTTGTTATTTTCGGTTCTCAAAAACAATGGGCTTGTTTGTGTGCCTATGCTTGGTCGCATAGTATTGTTTAGTGTAATATTTCCATTTGTTTTTGCAACCACAAAAAATCCTTGCCCTAAAGCAATATTTTTGTTAATATTGGTATTATCTACAGTGTTTCCGCCTACTGTTCCGCCTTCGATAGAGCCTACTCCTGCAATATATTTTCCCCAACTAACCAAGTTTAAGGGACCTCTTGCAATACGTCTATATATTGCTGCTTCTATGATAGTAGCATTTGCTGCTACTACTGCGTCCCAATCTAAAGGCGATGGATATGGATTTCCTACCAAATTCCAACCCGAATAGGTACTTGCTCCTGTTTTTGTAACGGGAATCGTTAAAGTGCCATTATTTAATGTTCCTGTAAAAGTAGTTGTAATATTGGTTGGCGTGTGGACATTAAATCCTTGTCCTATACTTGGGTTAGTAGTTGGGCAACGCCAGCCCCCTGTTGCAGAGCCACCTTCAAAACCACCTGTATTGGTGCCATCATCCGTGTTATTTCCTTCTTGATAAGTAAATAAAGTAGGGAAATTTGCTGCGGTGTAACTTGGATTATACCAATAATATCCTGCTCCTGTAACAATCGGGGTTTGGGTAAATTGCCCGTAAGAATAATTGCTAATTGGTGCAGAAAAATAGCGGTATCCAAGTCCTGTATAGGCAGGGTGTCCTGTAATATGTCTTTGTACGGTTACATTTCCTGTAATTCTGCGTGTAGTAGGTGCAACGCCTGCCGCAGGGTCATTCGCAACCATAGCAGTCGAAGTTGCTGTAGAAAGCAAGGTAAAGCCACCACCGACTGCCAAATTTCCATTGGTAAGTTCTACTACCGTTTTTACGTTTACATTATTGCCCGATTTTGTAACTCCTGAAATATTGTCTATTTCTAAGTGATTAAAATTAAGTTGGCTACCACTATGAGAAATAGTTTGGGCAAAAGCACAATCTGTTGGTTTCATAAGTACTCTACCTCCGTAGGCAGCGGCATTGTTATTAAATTTTGCTGTTCCACTTACTCTCAAATGCCCTTGCAAAGTAAGTAAACTTGCCGTTTGCATGGTTACATCTTTGCTTACATAAAACGAAAATCCTACGTGATTGGTAACATCAAGTACAGGGTTGGTAGTGGTATTTGTGCCAGTGATACCGCCTGTAGCATTGGTAGTAGATTGGTCATTTGTACCTACATAAATATTCATTTTGGCAGTTGGCACAACATTTCCACATTTATCACTCCAATTTGCCCCAGTATTCCAATCTGTAGTGCCACCTTTCCAATAATGTGTATATTCGTAAGCCCCCAAATCTGGTAAGCAACTACGGTCAAAAACTAAATAATCTACATTTAAAGTAGTAAAAGTATTGTATGTATATACGCCTGTATCAAATGCGTTGTTAATTGTAACCCCTGTAGTATTATCATATTGTAAACGCAAATCGTCATCAAGAGTCCCTACGGTATTGTCTGCACCGTCATCGTCATAAAATTTAGGGTCTTTGTTTAGCAAAGCAGCAACTCCTGTGTCTTGACAGCCACCTGTGCAAGTGCTTTCGGCTGCGTTGATAATGGAATGTGCATATTTGAAACTTGTAGAAGTTGCGACAAAAAGATTATTTCCTCTATTGCCTGTGTTGGTATTGTTCCAAAAAATATTATTAAAAACTGTAAAATTTACTGCTGCGTTATTTGCACTCACAAACAATGCACCACCACCTACAGCTGCGTTATTGCCATTTGCGAGATTTCGACTAAATGTGTTGTTGGCAATAACAGGGGCTTTTTGGGTTGCAGTTAAGCCCTGAATAATGATAGCACCACCTTTGCCATTTGTACCACTATTAGCAGATGCCCGATTTCCGCTAAAAACATTATTAAGAATAGTGCTTTGGGCAGTTCCGTTGGCATCGAGGCTTATTCCACTAATAAAAATTGCCCCGCCACCTTGCAAAGAAGCTATATTACCGATAAATTTATTGGATTGAATATAAGCAATTACGCCAGTAGAAGTTCCAAAAAAACCTATTGCACCGCCATTAAGGGCTGTGTTAGTAACAAAATTATTTCCATCAATTACATAACCCTCGTTGATTCCATTGACTAAATTGATTGCCCCGCCTGTTGCTGAGGCAGTATTATTTTCAAAAGTATTATTTAAGATGGAGTAAACACAATTTGCAGCATTTACAATTTTTACAGATAACCCAGCACCCGAAGAACCACGATTGAGAGAAAAAGTGCTACGAGTAATATTGGCACTGTCGGCACGTATCAATAAGCCTCCAGCATCACCCGTATTGCTTAGATTTTGGGTAAGTGTGCAACTTGTAAGCACCAAACGGCTATTTGTACTACCTCTGTGCGAAATACCTGCCCCATCACTGCTCGAAAAATTGCAAGTAATTGTACAATTTACGATTTGTACTTTTTTTGCACCATCTTCTACTAATACACCTGCCCCTTGATTGTCGGGTGCTGCACCATTCGCAGAGCCTCCCGAAATAGTAAAACCTTCTACATATACCCAATCTGCAATCGTAGCAGGTATGCGTACTATGTGATAAGCATTATCTGTATAAGTAGCAGCACTTCCACCTGTGGACATGGTAGCACAATTATCATTATTACTTAAATCTCCACTCAAAATAGTAACATTTGTAGTAGCATTTCGACTACCAAAAGCAGGATTACCTGTATTATTATAACCACCAATGAATACGATTTTATTTTTGAGTAAAAAAGTAGCAGTACGACTCGTACCTAAAGTATCGGTCTTGTAAGTGCCTTTGGCAACCAAAATAGTATCTCCTGCACTTGCAAGTAGAAAAGCATTTTGTATAGACGTGGAGGTTGCCCAAGTCAAGCCGTCATTAGAAGTCAAGCCTGTGGTACGAACATAATAAATAGTAGCTTGGGAATAACTTATTATCCAAGAGGATAAAATAAGAAACCAAAAAAAAAATTTTTTCATCTTATTGAAGGTTTTATAAAAATAGAAAAATAGTTATACATCAAAATTATCATAATTTAATATACTTACAACAGTAGAGAAATTTAAGCTAAAATAGCAATAATCTCTCTAATCATACGCTAAAAATATATAATTTGTTTTAAAAACAAGCTAATGCCCAAAAACAAAATAGGGTTTTTATAAATCTATAGAATTATTGGAAAAAAAGCTAAATATTTTTTCAAAAATACTATGCTTGCATAATGTTTTTACTATATTTGCAAACAAAAATATAACAAATCATGAAAGAATATAAACAAGCTGCACATATTCGTTGGGCAGATTTAGACCCCAATTATCACGTAAAACACTCTGCTTTTTATGATTTGGCTGCACAATTTCGTACCGAAGTTTTGCAAAGCCAAGGTATGAGTATAGATTTTTTCCAAAAAAGCAAGATGAATCCTGTTTTATTGAGAGAAGAAGGTATTTTTAAACGAGAAATTCGCTATGGACAACAAATTTTCCTAAAATTTGAATTGAAAGGACTTAGCAAAGATTTTTCGAAATATTCGATAATGACAACTTTTTTGCGTGATGATGATACAATTTGTGCAACAGTTACTATTTTTGGCGGTTGGTTAGATTTAGCAACAAGGAAATTGGTAATTCCTCCACAAGAGATTATAGATATGGTGGATAAAATGCCAAAACATAGTGAGTTTGAGGTATTTTAAATAGCAATAACTATGAGAAATTGGAACAATATCATTACATCAGATTATGAAACAGCCCTCGAGATTCGCAGGGCTTTGGAAAATGCAGAATTTGATGAGGCGGAAATTGGTATCAATTATTTGTTAGAAAGTATGTCGCAAGAACATAAAAAAGCCTTAGCAAGTCAGTTGATAAGGCTTATAAAACATTTGATTAAGTGGTTTTCGCAACCCGAAAAACGAAGTTCGTCTTGGGCAGCAACCATAAAAAATGCAAGGTATGAAATTTTGGATATTCAAGAATTGCGACCTTCTTTGAATAGAAAATATATAGAAAGTATTTGGGAAAAGGTTTTTGCTCGTGCAAAAGATGAGGCAGAAACCGAAATGGAAACAGATAGCAAAGTAGAAAATTTGACTTGGGAACAAGTTTTTGAAGACAAGTATGAAACTCCTAAAAAATAACAACTAAAACAGCTATGTATATCCGTTTTGTAATTTTATTATTAAGTATTTTTATGATTTTTATGCCTTGTTATGGTATGCAGGTGGCAACAAATCATGAAGCTTTGGTTGTAACAAGTAAAGTTGCAGCAAAAGTTTACAAAGTATTAAAAGTAAAAAATAATGATATAGTTTTAAGTATTTTTTGGCTTGTTATTGGGCTTGCATTCCTTATAAACGCAATTCTCAAAAAAAAGAATAAAAAGAAAATTTGGGGAACTGTATTAATAGTCTTAGGTATTGTTGCTTTACTATATGCAATGGGATTTGCTTTGATGTGGTTAATTGTTGGTACTTATTCAACACAACAAGCATCAGGTTTTTTACTTGTATTAGCTGCATTTTTAGGAGTTGGTAGCATAATTTCTTTATTTTTTGGAGATAGATTATTACGAAAAGGTAGAAAAGAGGAACAAGAAAAGTTACAAAAAAATAATAACTAAAACAGCTATGTATATCCGTTTTTTAATTTTATTACTAAGTATTTTTATGGTTTTTGTGCCTTGTTATAGTATGCAAGTGGCAAATATTCTATTACAAGATAGTAAAACTGCAAATCTACAAATTGTAAGTTCTTACAAAATCAGAAAAGTAAAGAAAATAAAAAAGAAAAAGTGGTATTCCATAGCAATAGGAGTTTTATTGATAATAGCAGGCTTTGCAGGTATTGTGTTTGTGGGTATGTACTTAACTGCTGCTTTAATTGCTTGGTTGCTTTTGGGGTGGTTATTTTCTATTTATGTGCCTTGGTTATTGTTAGCTTTGTTAGCTTTTACAAGTTTTATTTCATTATTTGGAGGCATTATGCTTACCTTTGATTTTAAGAAATTATTTAACAAATAAACTTAATATTCTATGGCATTTTCAGACTTTACATTCAAAGAAATAAAAAGAAAATTTGTTTTGACAGAACAAAATGAAAACCTTTTTAGCAATATTTCGGCTATTCCACAAAGTGAATGGCTAAAAGAAACCTTGAAAAGAAGTTTGACTTTGGCTTATATTAGTGAAAAATCAAGGTCTGAGACTATTGTTATGCCAATTTTGCTTGAATTAAAAGAAATTTGTTTGCAACAAATAGCCATTTATTCAGGTGCTTTACTCGATGCAGATAAAGAACAAGGTTTAAATGGCGAATGTGATTTTATTTTGTGTCATTCCGCACAAACGAATACAATCGAATCTCCTATTTTTTGTATGGTGGAGGCAAAAGACAGTAATATTAAATTAGGCTTAGGACAATGCACTGCACAAATGTTGGGAGCAAAAGTTTATAACGAAAATGAAAATAAACCTGCAAAAACTATTTATGGCTGTGTTACAACAGGCGAAGATTGGCAGTTTTTGAAATTAGAAAATAATATTATTTATGTAGATATACAAAGATATTATCTTAATCAATTAGAACAGATTTTAGGAATTTTGAAATATATTGTTTTGCAATAAAATTATGACAGAAAATGAAATCGGAACAATTGTAGTAGATTGTGCTATTACAGTACATAGAGCATTAGGTGTTGGTTTGTTAGAAAAAGCATACCAAGAATGTCTATATTACGAACTCACAAAAAGAGGATTAGAAGTAGAAAAAGAAAAAGAGTTGCCTTTAATTTATAAAGGTGTGAAAATGGAAGTTGCTTATCGGGCAGATTTGGTGGTGGCTAACAAAGTTATCATAGAATTAAAAGTTGTAGAAGCAATTCACCCTATCCACGAGGCTCAAATTATAAATTATCTAAAATTATCAGGCTGTAAGTTAGGATATTTACTTAATTTTCATTCGTTGTTAATGAAAAATGGGTTGCGTAGATTTGTAAATGGTTTGTAAAAAAATATAACCGCAGAGGTCGCAAAGATTACGCAAAGGTCGCAAAAATTATATTTTCTTGGCGTAACCCTGCGTAACCTTAGGGTACTTAGCGGTAAAAAAAGATTAACCGCAGAGGTCGCAAAGATTACGCAAAGGTCGCAAAAATTATATTTTCTTGGCGTAACCCTGCGTAACCTTAGCGTACTTAGCGGTAAAAAAAGATTAACCGCAGAGGTCGCAAAGATTACGCAAAGGTCGCAAAGTTTTTTCTTGGCATAACTCTGCGTAACCTTAGCGTACTTGGCGGTAAAAAAACAAAAAGCAGAAGTTCGCAAAGTTTTTTCCTTAGCGTAATCTCTGCGTACTTTGCGGTTAAACTTTTTACCGCAGAGGTTACAGAGATTACGCAGAGAAACGCAAAGAAAAAAACTTTGCGACCTTAACATACTTGGCGGTAAAAAATAAACAATTATATAAAAAAATGAAAAATAGAATCATCAAAAAAGTAGCCATTTTAGGCTCTGGAATTATGGGTTCACGCATTGCGTGCCACTTCGCTAACATTGGCGTTGAAGTTTTATTGCTCGACATTGTGCCAAATGACACAAATGATGCCGAAAAAGCAAAAGGTTTAACCTTAGAAAGCCCAGCAGTTCGTAATAGAATTGTAAATGAGGCTTTTCAAAACACTTTAAAAGGAAAACCAGCTTCTTTGTATAATGCTAAACACGCAAGTCGTATCAAATTAGGCAATTTTACTGATGATATGAAAAAAATTGCTGATTACGATTGGGTTATTGAGGTAGTTGTGGAAAGATTAGACATTAAAAAACAAGTTTTTGAACAAGTAGAGAAATTCCGCAAAAAAGGAACTTTAATCACGTCTAACACTTCGGGTATTCCAATTCATTTGATGCTTGATGGCAGAAGTGAAGATTTCCAAAAACATTTCTGCGGTACACACTTTTTCAATCCGCCACGTTATATGCGTTTGTTGGAAATTATCCCAACAGAAAAAACAGACAAAGATGTAGTTGATTTCTTGATGCACTACGGAGATTTATTTTTAGGTAAAGAAACTGTTTTGTGTAAAGATACGCCTGCATTTATTGCCAATCGTGTAGGAGTTTACTCGTTAATTTCTACTATTCACTTGGTTGAAGAAATGGGTTTAACGATTGACGAGGCTGATTTATTGACAGGTACAGTGATTGGACACGCAAAATCTGCAACTTTCCGTACTTCTGATGTTGTTGGTTTGGATACAACGGTGAATGTTGCGAAAAACTTGTATGCAGCAGTGCCACATGACGAAAGTAGAGAAAGATTAAAATTGCCAAAAATTGTTGAAAAGTTGATGGAAAACAAGTGGTTGGGCGACAAAACAGGTAAAGGTTTCTTCATGAAAGACCGTAGCAAAGGCGACAAAGGCGAAATTTTAACCTTAGATATGCAAACTTTGGAATATAAACCAAGAGTGAAAGCAAGTTTTAAGGCTTTGGAAGCTGTGAAAGATATTGATGATGTGAAAAAGAAATTGCCTTTATTAATCAATGCAACAGACAAAGCAGGAGAATTTTATCGCAAAATGCACTATGATATTTTCCAATATGCTGCAAATCGTATTCCTGAAATTGCTAACGAATTATTTAGAATTGACCAAGCAATTAAAGCTGGTTTTGGTTGGGAAGTGGGTATTTTTGAAACGTGGGATTTGTTAGGTGTGGCAGAAACTGTTACAAAAATTGAAGCAGCAGGTCATAAAGTAGCAGCTTGGGTAAAAGAAATGGTGGCAGCAGGTCATACAAGTTTCTATAAATTAGAAAATGGCAAACAATATTATTACGATATTCCTACAAAATCTTACAAAGTAGTTGCAGGTACAGAAGACTTTATTTTGTTAGATACTTTGCGTAAATCTAACAAAGTTTGGGGCAATGCAGGTAGCACATTATTTGATTTAGGAGATGGAGTTTTAGGTTTAGAGTTCCATTCAAAAATGAATTCTATTGGTGCAGAAGTTTTAGAAGGTTTGACAACTGCGGTTGCAAAAGCTGAGGAAAACTTCAAAGGTTTGGTAATTGGCAATGAAAGTCCTAATTTCTCAGCAGGTGCAAACTTGGCAATGTTGTTTATGTATGCAGGTGAGCAAGAGTGGGACGAAGTAAATATGATGATTGCACAATTCCAAAACACAATGATGCGTTTGCGTTATTCGTCAATTCCTGTGGTTTCGGCTTTGGCAGGTTTGGCTTTGGGTGGTGGTTGCGAAACAACTTTGCATTGCGATAAAGTGCAAGTTCACCCAGAAACTTACATGGGCTTAGTAGAGTTTGGTGTGGGTGTAATTCCTGCGGGAGGTGGCACAAAAGAATTAGTTTTGCGTGCTTCTGATAGCTATGCTACAGGTGATGCAGAATTGAACCGTTTGCAAGAAATGTTTATGACGATTGCGACTGCAAAAGTTTCTATGTCAGCGGCGGAAGCTATGGCAAATGGCGTTTTGCACAAAGATAGCCCTATTACAATGAACCGTATGCGTTTAATTGCAGAGGCAAAAGAAACAGCTTTAGCTTTATATGAGGCTGGTTATTCTCAACCTGTTCAACGTACAGATATTAAAGTTCACGGAAAAACGGCTTTGGCATTGTTCCACGCAGGTATTGTAGGTATGAAAATGGGTAATTATATTTCTGAACACGATGCTTTAATTGCTAAAAAATTGGCTTACGTTATGGCTGGTGGTGATTTATCTTATCCGACTTTGGTTTCTGAACAATATTTGCTTGACCTCGAAAGAGAAGCCTTTTTGTCATTGTGTGGCGAAAAGAAAACTTTGGAGAGAATACATAGTATTTTGTTTAAAGGGAAACCGTTGAGAAATTAATAATTTTAAAAATTGTGTAATAAAAACCTACAAAGTTTAGCAACTTTGTAGGTTTTTTGTTTATAATTGTAAGATACATCAAAAAATATAAATTTATTTTATGCAAGCATCACAAACAATTTTTCAGCATATCTTAGAAGGAACAAAACAATATGTTATCCCTTTATTTCAAAGGTCTTACAGTTGGGAAAAAAAGCATTGGGAAAAATTATGGAAAGACCTAATAGGACTTTATAATGATGAAGCAGAAAAACGAAGAACTCATTTTATTGGTTCTTTGGTTACTATGCAAGTGGTTTCTGTACCGCAAGGTGTACCAAAATTTCTTTTGATTGATGGGCAGCAAAGGTACACAACTTTGTCTATTTTATTGATTGTTATGCGTGATTTAGCACTAGGTCAAAACGACAATAATTTAGCTGATGATATAACAGAATTGTATCTCACCAATAAACGGAAGGAAGGACAAGATTTTTATAAATTACAACTTACACAAATCGATAGAAAAAGCTACTACGGATTAGTTAAAAAAGAAAAGACTAACGAGGATAATGCAATAAACAAAGCATATAACTTCTTCTACACAAAAATACGAGCTAATCAAATTAATCTAAATAGCTTTAAAGAAATCATCACTGGTTATTTGTCTATGGTAGGTATTGTCTTAGAAATGGACAAAGGTGATGACCCTTATTTAGTTTTTGAAAGTTTAAATGCCACAGGGCTTTCACTAACTCAAAGTGATTTGATTAGGAACTATTTCTTCATGCGTATTCACACTGATAAGCATGATACAATATACGAAAAATATTGGCTACCTATGCAAAGTAAATTAGATAATAAGCTACAAGATTGCGTACGTCATTATTTGATTAAAGATGAAGGTTTTGTGAAAGAAGCAGATGTATATTTTAAACTCAAAGATATTATTGACAAAGCCCAAGCAGAGGAAAAACTAAAAGATTTAGCTAAATTTTCAGGCTATTATAGTAGATTATTAGATGTTAGTAATGAACCGAATAAAAAAATAGCCAAAGCCATTGCAAGAATTAATCAACTACAAGTTACAACCTCTTATCCTTTCTTTTTGAATTGTTACGAAGAATATGATAATGGGACTTTGTCAATAGATAATTTTCTTGAAATTTTCAAATTGGTAGAAAATTTTATGATACGCAGAATTATTTGTAATATACAAGGTAGAGAGTTAAATAAATTATTTCCTGAACTATATAGGCAGGCTAAAAAACAATCTACAAATGATTTAAAAGAAGGGGTAAGATTAGTTTTACAAAACAAAGAATATCCAAGAGATGCAGAATTTAGACACAATTTCTTAGAAGCAAAAATGTATGGTGGAGGAGAGAAAAAAATAAGAACAAAACTTATTTTAGAAACTATTGAGGAGGCTTTTAATCACAAAGAACAAACTAACCTTGTAGATTGTAGTATAGAGCATATTATGCCACAAACCTTGAATGATTTGTGGAAAAATGATTTGGGAGAACACTATGAATATGCTCATGAAATGTGGTTAGATAATATTGGTAATTTGACACTTACAAAATACAATAGCGAATTATCTAATAAACCTTTCACACAAAAGAAAGACCTTTTTAAAGATAGTAAAATTGGTTTAAATAATTATTTTACCGATTTTGAAGTAAATAATTGGACAGTTAATGAAATTAAACAAAGGGCTGAGTGGTTAGCAGAAAAAGCTATTAGTATTTGGTCATATTTTGGAGAAAATACTATTCCGAAATCTATTTCTATGGATAATAATGAAAGTTATACACTTGAAACTATGCATAATGCAGATTATTTAGAAGGTAATACCTTAGAAATATTTGAAATATTACAAACAAAAATCTTACAAATTGATAACCACATAAAAGAGGAAATACGTAAACAAACTATTGACTACAAACGAGGGCGTAGTTTGGTTAGTATTGTACCTTTAAGATCAGGTTTAAGATTGTGTATTAACTTGGCTTTTACGGAAATAGAAGATAAAGATAAATTATGTCGTGATGTTTCTAAAATAGGTCATTGGGGAACAGGAGAGGTAGAATTTAAAGTTTCGCACCGAAACCAAATAGAATATGCTCTATATCTCATTCAGCAAGTATATCAGAAAGATAAAATTACTACTCCTACTTTGGCAATTTTATAATTAAATAATAGTATTTTGTTTAAAGGGAAACCGTTGAGAAATTAAGAAATATCCTAGTTTAATTTATTTAAACCTTATAAAGTTTTCAAAAACTTTGTAAGGTTTTTTTCGTTTGTGAAAGTCTAAACAATAATTTTCATGTGGGTGCAGTATTATGATTTTGAGAATAATGGTATAGTTTCTTCTATTCCTATATTTCTGTGTATAATGTTTTTAGTAGGTACGATTTCTATCATGCGAGTTAAAGTAGAAAAACTAATACCAACAAAACTCACTATAAAATATTGCTAATAGCTAAGATGATATTTTTTATTGCATTCTGTGTAACATGGGGAAGTATATTCACACTACTTGTGGCATCAGATTACTTAGAATTCAAAAAAAATGCTAAAAAATGGGCAACTATTGAAGACAAAGTAACTAACTTCACGAAAGGAAATGGCAGAAAAGAGGAAACTTTTACAGTGAGAAAAGTAAAGTTTAGTTACCGAAATAATTTTATTAGGCACAAGGCATTAGGGTATGAGGGGGAAGGTAATGTTATTAAGACAGGAAAATATGTAAAAATAGACTATTATGAAGGTCGTATTTTGCGTTTATGGGTTTGGGAAGAAGCTAAGAAAAAGTAGTTTTTGAGGTCGTATTTTGTTTAAACGTAAACCATTAATAAATTAAGAATTTTTAAAATTGTATAATAAACCCCTACAAAGTTTAGCTACTTTGTAGGGGTTTTTATACAATTTAGATTTATCTTTTACAAAATTAAAAATGAATCATAAGTTCGGTAATAATAAATCCATCTCTCATTGGCAAATTATTTTTTGTTTTATAGCCTACAATGAGTGTTTGGTGTCCGATATTCCATTGAAAAGCCGTAATCAACGCAGCCAAATCGTGAGAGCCAGAATACCAATCTGCGATAATACTAAATTTTTTGCTAATTGGTTGCTCAAAACCAAACATAGCAGAAAGCACTGCCTTATCTACTTCTAATTTCGTGCCATCACTATTGGTAACTGTTGGCATACCAAAAAATAACGGAGAACCGTAGGTAAGACCTCCTGTTAGACGGGTTTTGAGTATTGGCATACGAAAACTTGCGTGGCTATATGCCCAACCGCCAACTTCAGGCTTTTGTAAAGAAAAAAGCACACTCTGTCCAAAAGTAAGTTTTACCTCTCCTTTTTCCCAAGAATTTTTAAAAATCTGATGGACTTTTTTAAAACCAAAACCTGTAGTTAGGTTGTCCATATTTTGATTGGTTAAATTAATTGCCATTACCCCTATTTCCAATCCATTGCCCAAACCATATGTAAGAAAGTTGAATCCCGACCAATAAAACTTGTCGGGATTTTTCCACGTATTTATTTGGCTTTCGTGAGTGAGTTCTAAGTGGTTTTTACCAACTACATCTGCACTTGGAATACCTGCAATAAGAGATTGCCCATAAGATTTTGCACAGATATTTGCAAAAATGACAATTAAAATAATTTTATAAATTTTCATTTGTTTTTTGATAATTGTTTAGTGTATTTTTATGTTTAATATTTTAATTAGCACGCAATACATTAAATATATTTACTAAATTTACATATTAAAACAATATTAGAATACATTAAATAAACTAAAAAAAACTTTAAAATGTTTTGATAATATAAAAATATATATAAATGTTATTTTCCAAACAATTCTTTTTCTACCAATTCACAGATAATATGCCCCAATAAAATATGTGCTTCTTGTATTCTTGGGGTTTCTTTGGAAGGCACATTGAGCAAAAAATCGCAGGTTTCTTTCATTTTTCCACCTGTTTCCCCTGTCATTCCTATACAAATTACGCCTTGTTTTTTGGCTACTTCTATAGCTTGCAAAATATTTTGGGAGTTTCCAGAGGTAGAAATCGCAAACAGAATATCTCCTTTTCTGCCTGCTGCTTCTATCATTCGTGCATAAATTTCGTTGTAAGAAAAATCATTTGCCACCGCAGTAATATAAGATGTATTTACGTGCAATGCCTCTGCATATAAAGGCTTGCGATTGATATAAAATCTGCCCGAAAATTCGGCTGCCAAATGTTGTGCATCTGCAGCACTGCCACCATTTCCACAAAAATACACTCTTTTGTCGAGTTGATAGGCTTGTACTACCGTTGCTATTATTTTTTCTACACTTTGCAACAAGTTATCATTGGTCAAAACCTGTTGTTTTACTGCAATACTTGTTGCAATAATTTGTTGAATATTGTTTTTCATTGTTATTTTTTTCGTTCTAATAAAAGGTGATTCTGTTCTCCAAAAAACTTGAAAACTATATCTATTGGCTTTTTGTTCCAATCTATTTCTATGGTTGCATAATGTAATTTGTGAATAGTTTGTTTGGAAATACGATAGGGGTTTTCCTCTTGAAATATTGTACCTACATGCGTAATCCCACTTGATGTTATATCATATAAATTTTTATAATTTGGTAAGGATATTTGCGAAATTTCGCCCATGTGTCTATCTCCTGTCAATAAAATAGTGTGGGAAGGTTTATATTTTTGTATCATATCAAACAATCTTTTGCGAGATTTTGGCAAATTTGCCCATTTTTCGAAGGGGTGCATATTAGAAATTATTTGGCTTCCACTTGCAATAATATTTATTTGGGCTTTGCTATTTTTTAGCTCATTTTCCAACCACTCCCATTGTGTTTCGCCAAGCATATCACCATTTTCATTAGGAATATATTTTTTGCTAATGCTATCTCTTAGCAAATCATCTCTAAAATATCTAACATCTAACAAAATAATTTTGACTTGTCTTTTTGCTTTTCCATAAATATAGGAGGCATAAATGCCCTCATGTTTTCTTTGTGGTGCTTCGGCAGGTACTTCCAAAAAATCCAGCATTAATTTTTGCGACTCTTTTTTGTAGATAAAATTTTTCCCTCCATCAGGCATTCCGTAGTCATTATCGTCCCAAATACCAATAATTGGGGTATTGGTTTTTAAAAATGCTTGGTAATCTGCGTTTTGTTTTTGTTCTACATACTTTTGTTGTATTTTTTCGGGAGTTGCATTTGGAGTGTCATAAATATTGTCGCCAAGCCAAATCCATAAATCTGGTTTAGCTTGTATAATATCTCGCCAAAGATGCTGTGATAAATCCTGTTTTGCACAAGAACCAAATGCTATTTTAGTCAAAGTAATATCACTTTGTAAAGCAGAACTATTTGTTTGAATTTCAGACGTAGGTGTTTTTTGCGATTTACAAGTCGTTAAGCAAAAAATAAGACCTAAAAAAGTAGCTTGTAAATATATTTTTTTTAGCACGTTGTTTTAGTAAAATAAAAGATTATTTTTGGAAAGTCAAATTTAATAAATTAATTTCTATTATGTATTTTGATGTATGAAAAAAAACATTTTTGCACTTTTTTTGTTCCTGTTTCTTGTTTTTGGTTTCGTAGATAGCATTGCCCAAATACGCACGATTTCTAATCCTTGTGAAATTTATGGTGTGGTTGCAGTACAAACTATTCGTACACGAGCAGATTTTTTGGTATATGTGGAAGAAGATGAGTTTTTGGCAACCTTGCGAGTTTTTAAAGAGGATAATAAGTTGATGGCAACCAAATCAGGTATGTGGCACTTTACCGAAAATCCTGCTTTTGCCGATTTTACTATTTTTTTTGTAGAAGATAGAGCCATTGCAGACTTGATTATTTATTATACCGAAAAAGAATTTTTTGCGGGTTGTGTAAAATAAAAGCCCACAAATTGTGGGCTTTTGATTTTTTGGCTAATTACTTATTTAATAATTTGTAAATGTTTTTTAGCTATTTGATTTTTTTACGTTGGCAAGGGTGCTTTTCGCACCTTGACAAGCGTAAAAAAAGTGATTTAGTTACGCTTACGCTTGTCAAGGTGCAAAAAGCACCCTTGCCAACGTACCTAAATAGTTACAATAATTTATAACAAAGAAAACTATAAATTATTTTGTCTTATTGCTTAATACTCATCTTCGTTGAAGAAAAAATCATCTTTAGTTGGGTAATCAGGCCAAATCTCTTCGATATTTTCGTATGGTTGCCCATCATCTTCGAGTTCTTGCAAGTTTTCCACCACTTCTAATGGCGCACCAGAACGGATAGAATAATCAATCAATTCATCTTTGGTAGCAGGCCAAGGTGCATCTTCTAAATACGAGGCTAATTCTAATGTCCAATACATAGTATAAAAGTTATGTTTTTAAAAATTTTAATTTTTTGCGAAAGTACAAACAAGTTTTTTGTAAACCACTTTTCTATACAATAAATTTTGTGTACTTATTATAATTTAGTTTTTACTACGCAAGTTTTGCAAATAAAGTTACAAATATAAATTTTAAAAAGTATTTTATCTTTTTTTTTTTAAAATCTAAATTCATAACCTGCCGTAATAACTACTTCGCGTGAAAGTCCATCTGGATTTATGCGGTAATGTTTATCTAATAAGGTAAGCAAATTATAGCCAAACATACATTTTATTCCTGATTTTACCGAAAAATTATATCCTGTTCCTAACAACAGAGAACAAGCTATGCCGTCTGTGGCAGGAAATTCTCCTCGAACTTCTTTTTGTAAAGTCTGGTCAAAACTTGTCAAAATATCTTTATTAATACGATAAATTGGTAAAATTCCCAAACTAAAATTATAGTTAGAAAATCTAAAATTCCGTTCTATCCGCAACATAATATCTGTGCCACGTGCCAAGTTTTTTGAAACATGGTATTTGTCCGAAATGCTGCGAAATTCAGGGGCAAAAGTACGCCATTTGCCCCACAAAAAAGTATTTTCATTGTCATTACTAAGCACTTGTTGTATGCCAATGCCAAAAAGCCAATTTTTTGTGAGCAAAGAACCTCCCAAAACCAAATCGTATGTTCCTAAACTTGTTTGGTAATACATAGGCAATGGCAATTCGGTATTATTTTTTTGGGTAGTTTTATTGGAATTATTCGTTGGAATTTTTGCCCCAATGGTAATATTTATCTGCGTATTTTCGGTACTAAAAATATTTCTTGTAAAACTTAGTGAAATATCGCCAAAGCCTTGCGTATCTGCCAAAAGCCCCGAAACATATTGATAAGGCATTTTGATTTGCAAAGTGCTTTTAGGCGACAAACCTATGTTGATGTCAAGATTGGTTGCCCAAATATTATCTTTAAAATGTGTATAACCATAATATTGACTAATTTCAATAGAACGAAGTTTTATAGCTGCCTTTTTGTTAAATTTTTGGTCTGGTTTCATAGCACCCATTGTACAAAAACCAGCATCACTACAGCCTTGTGCATACGTATATGGAGTAGAGCAACAAAAACTAAACAAAAGCAGCAAGTACAGAAAAAATTGTTTGTTCATAGAGAAAAAAGTTATAAATGGACGTTATTAAGGATTATAGCATAAATTTTAATAACATCTAAATAAAAAACATAAATTTATTAGTAAGTTATTCATTTTTTTGATACATTGCCAATAGTTCTTTAGCACTTTCAAAAGCAGTTTGGCTTGGTTTTGCCCCTCCAATCATTTGTGCAAGTTCGGCAACTCTCTCATTTTCAGATAATTGGCGGATTTTGCTTGTTGTTTTTTCTTGGCTGTGGTCTTTATATACGTAATAATGTGCAGTGCCATTTGCAGCCATTTGTGGCAAATGTGTAATAATAATTAATTGATGACGTTCTGCCATTTTGTTCATCATTTTAGATACTTTAATAGCTATTTCTCCCGAAATACCTGTATCTATTTCATCAAAAACAATGGTTGGTAAAGACGTTTTACCTGCCAAAATATATTTTACACACAACATTAAACGAGAAAATTCGCCACCAGAAGCTACACTTTTTAGAGTTTCGGGTTTTTTACCTTTGTTGGCACTAAACAGAAAATCTATTTGGTCATTTCCTGTGTTATCATAGACGATTTCGGCTTGTTGCAAGACAACTTTTGCATTTGGCATTCCCAAATCAGCCAACAAATCATTTAACTCTCGTTCAATGATTGGCAAGTTTTTTTGTCGAGATGCACTTAATATTTTCGCAGCTTGTTGCATAATTTTAAAGGTGGCATCTTTATTAGCTTTTGCGTTTTCAATTTCTGCATCTAAATTTAATACCAAATTTACTTTTTTATGTAATTCGTTGCGAAGTGTAATCAAGTCTTGTACCGCAGGGGCAAGATGTTTTTTCTGCAAATTATACAACAAATTGAGTTGTTCACGAATTTTAGTGGTTTTTTCTTCGTCTGTAAATAGATTTTCTTCTTCTTGTTCTATTTCTTGGCTAATATCCGCAAGTTCGAGGCTAATACTTTGTACTCTTTCGGCAAGGCTTTTGTATTTTTCGGCAAAATTGCCAAGTTGATTGAGTTGGCTAAGCATAACTTTTACATTTTTGCTAATTCCAATCTCTCCATTCGTCAAAATTTGTAAAATATTTGCTAATTTTAACTTAATTTCTTCTACATTTTCTAATATTTCTAACTGTTCTTCGAGTTCGTTTTGTTCCAAATTATCTAAATTTGCACGCAACAATTCCTCCAATAAAAATTTATTATAGTCTAATTCTTTGATATAAATTTCGGACTCTGTAAGTATTTTTTTGTAGGCTGTTTCGGCTTTTTTATAATTCCTAAAATGCTCTTGATAGGTCAGCAATAAGGTATTATTTTGTGCAAAAGCATCAATTACGCCAAGTTGGTATTCATTAGTGCCAAGTTGTTGGGTGTCGTGTTGCGAATGAATATCCATTAATTTTACACTTACTTGTTTTAGCAAATCTAAGTTTACAGGAGTGTCGTTAATAAAAGCACGTGATTTGCCTGTAGGTGTAATCTCACGTCTAATTAAGCACTGTATATCATAATCTATGTCGTTTTCTTCGAATAATGGTTCTAAATGGTAGCCTTTTACATCAAAAATGCCTTCGATAACACATTTTTCGGTTTCATCAAAAAGAACTTTGGTATCTGCACGATTTCCCAGCAATAAACCTAAAGCACCCAACATAATGGATTTACCTGCACCTGTTTCGCCTGTAATAATATTGAGAGTGGAGGCTGGCTTAATTTCTAATGTTTGTATTAAGGCGTAATTTTTGATAACTAATTGCTTTAACATAGGTATAAATAGGTTCTTACTGTGATTTGACTTGTAATGTGCCTGCAAATAATATATTTTTATTGATAAATATCAACATTTTTTTACTTTTTTTATTAAACTTAGGAAAATCTATAAGATAGGCTTTCCTAAGTTTAATAAATCTTATTTTTTCAGATTTATAGCAATGCTTCAATACTTTTTGCTATTTCTTGTCCACTGCTTGGGCGGCTTGCATTGTCGTTTACTACTACGCCTTTTTTATCTACCAACATATAACGCGGAATTCCTGATACTGCATATTTGTTGTTAATATCTACTCTTTGTACTTCGCTTGGATACCAATGATGCCCTTGAATTTCCATTTTTTCGATACCATTTCTCCACGCTTCTTCAGTACGGTCAAAGGTAATATACAAAAAAACTACATCTTTATTGCCTTTAAATTGTTCGTGTAATTGTTTGGAAAAAGGCATTTCCCCTCTACAAGGTGGACACCAACTTGCCCAAAAATCTACATATACTACTTTGCCTTTAAATTCTTTGAGAATATCTTGGAAAGATTTTTCTTGTCCTTTAGTATTTTTTGCGTTGATAAATACTACTCCATCTGTTTTTGGACTAAACGAAGACAGTCCAATAGATAAAATAAGGACTGTTACTAATGCAAAGATTTTTTTCATAATTTAAAAAAGTAAAATGTTCTTATATTAACGAATAATGGTGAAAATTTACTACAAATTTACAAAAAAATAACATTTTTTTGTAATTAATAGATAAAAGACTTAATTCTTAGAATCAAGTTTGAAATGAAATTGGAGAAATTTTAAAAAAGGTAATAAATTAGCTAAAATTTTATGTTTTTTTGGCTAATTTGATGTTGTTTGTATAAAATAGTAAATTTGGCTCGGAACTGCGTTTTTTGTTTCAATTTTCTACGTTCATTCGTCTAAAGACAAATACACATTTACTAAACAAATTATATTACATTCTTAATTTCACCTACAATAAAATAATGACAATAGCTAAAAATAGTACGATTCGAACAGCCACTATCGAAGATGTAACTTTGCTTGCTAACCTAAGCAAAAGCACTTTTATAGATACTTATTGGGGAACAGACACTGATGAAAATATTTTGCAATACGTGGCTACACATTTTAATGAAGTACAAATTGCTAATGAAATAACACTATTTCCATTGATTTATTACAAAATTATGGAACATGAAGGACAGGCAGTTGGCTATGCAAAACTTCGAAAAGATGCCAATCTTACCCCTGCAAATTTACGAGATAAAAACTGTTTGGAAATAGCACGCATTTATATTACAAAGGCTTTGCACGGACAACAAATTGGACAAAAATTACTTACAGAAATTGAAACAGAAGCACAAAAACAAGAGATAAACTTATTATGGCTTTGTGTTTGGAAAGATAATGCAAAAGCTATTAATTTTTACCACAAAATGGGCTTTACGATTTCTGGGGAATATATTTTTTATCTTGGGACAACAAGGTATGTAGATTGGGCAATGGCAAAAGAAATTTAATTCTGTGCGTGGTGCATTTGTACTCGGTAATCTAAGTTACATAACAAGCATATACTGCCCTTCCTATAGAAGATAGATTTATTGACTTTTATCAACAAAGTCATAGCTATTTTTGGCTATGTTTGTAAATAAATTTTTATACTTTTTTTATGCACATCTTAAGAGAAATTTATCAAAGAAATACGATTTTAGCAAATTTAGGAACTATTCATTTGCTATTATTTATCTTACTGGCTATTGCTATGCCTTTCAATTCTGTAGAAGTTTTGGGTTTAAATTCGTTAATAAAACCCATCAAATTTGCATTGAGTATTTGGATATATAGCTGGACAATGGCATATTTGTTGGCATATTTGGCAGATAAAAAACAGGTACTAACCTATAGCTGGGTGGTGGTAATTGCAATGAGTTTTGAGCAAACAGCTATTATTATACAAGCATTGCGAGGCGAAAAATCACATTTTAACAATACTTCCACCTTTGGAATAGTATTATATGCCTTAATGGGAGTTTTTATTCTTAGCTTGACTATTTGGACACTACACATAAGCATACAATATTTCAAACAAAAATCTTTTAACATTGCAGCACCTTATCTTTTGGGTATTCGATTTGGTTTGGTTTATTTTACCTTATTCAGTTTTTTTGGTGCATATATTTCGCAACAAGCAGGACACACAGTTGGGGCAGTAGATGGCACAGAAGGTATTGTTTTTTTGAATTGGAGCAAATTATTTGGAGATTTGCGGATTGCACATTTTTTTGGAATTCATGCCTTGCAAATTATCCCCTTATTTGCTTATCTAACTACTAAATTAGTTGCCGAAAAATTAGCTATTCAAATAGTTTGGGTATTTGCTATTTTGTACTTTATTTTCGTAAATTTCACCATGTTACAGGCACTCGCAGGAATTCCTTTTTGGAAATAAAATAATAGGTTTTCCGCCTCAATAATTAAAATAATTACCAAATTAGTTTATGTTTCAAAATAAGATTTTGAAACATAAACTCTAAAAAAAAGTATTTGATAATTAAAAATTGCTATTTTTTTTACATATTTGCACAAAAAAAACGTAAATCTATGTTACAAATTTCTTTTATTAGAGAAAATAAAGACCTAACCATTCAAGGTCTTACAAAAAAAAGAGTAAAAAATGCTGCCGAAGCTGTCGAAAAAATTTTAGAAATAGATAGTAAACGTAGAGAAACTCAAGTTAAGTTAGACCAAAGCAATGCCCAAGCAAATGCTTTAGCCAAAGAAGTTGGTAATTTAATGAAAGTAGGGAAAAAAGCAGAAGCAGAGGAATTTCGTAAACAAAGTGCAGATTTGAAAAACTTATCCAAAAACTTAGATATCGAATTTGCAGATTTAGACAATCAATTAACGCAACATTTATATTTATTGCCTAATTTGCCACATAGTTCTGTGCCTGAAGGGCTTGGAGCAGACGACAATGAAATTGTGTTGGAAAATGGCACAATTACCGAACTTCCCGCAGACGCATTGCCACATTGGGAACTTATCAAAAAATATGATATTATAGATTTTGAATTGGGGGTAAAAATTACTGGTGCTGGTTTTCCTGTCTATAAAGGCAAAGGGGCAAGGTTGCAACGTGCTATGATAAATTTCTTTTTAGATGAAGCAATACAAGCAGGTTATATAGAAGTGCAACCACCTATTTTAATTAATCGAGATTCTGGTTATGGTACAGGACAACTGCCCGATAAAGAAGGGCAGATGTATTTTGCTACTGAAGACGAATTATATTTGATTCCAACCGCCGAAGTGCCTATTACTAATCTCTATCGAGATACCATACAACAAGCCAAAGATTTGCCTATCAAAAATGTGGGATACACACCCTGTTTTAGACGCGAAGCAGGCTCGTGGGGTGCACATGTGCGAGGATTAAACCGTTTGCACCAATTTGATAAAGTAGAAATTGTGCAGATTCAAAAACCCGAAAATTCCTATGAAACCTTAGAAGAAATGTCTAAATACATTCAAGCTATTTTGCAAAAATTGGAATTACCTTATAGAGTTTTGCGTCTATGTGGAGGTGATATTAGTTTTGGTGCAGCTTTGTGTTATGATATGGAAGTATATTCGGCAGCACAACAACGATGGTTAGAAGTTAGTTCGGTAAGTAATTTTGAAACTTTCCAAGCCAATCGTATGAAATTACGTTACAAAGAAAATGATGGCAAAACGCAGTTGTTACATACCTTAAATGGCAGTGCATTAGCATTACCTCGTATCTTAGCTGCTTTGTTAGAAAATAACCAAACTCCAGAAGGAATCAAAATCCCTAAAGTATTACAACCTTATACAGGTTTTGCAATGATTAATTAACATAATCAGTACAATACTTTCCAAGTTTTGAAGATTTGGAAAGTATTGTTAATTTTTACCCTTATCTCTATGCAAATTATTTTTCTTTTTCTTTCCTTTCTTTGTCTTACGCAAATTTCCTTTGCCCAAAAAATAGCTGTAGCAGATTCTTTAAAAACTGTTTTTTTGAAAACCTCCTTACGAGATTCTTTGCGAAATGTTGCTAAAGATTCTTTACAAAAGCATTTAGCTTTGTTGATGACCGAAACCGATATGCAAAACGCAACTTTTGGTTTTTGTGCTATGTATGCTTCGGCAGATAGTATTTTGCTATCCCAAAATGCTAAACAAAGTATTTCTACAGCTTCGGTAATGAAAACAATTAGCACCTCTACTGCTCTAAATTTATTAGGCAAAGATTTTCGTTTTGAAACTATTTTGGAATATGATGGGGAAATTAAAGATAGCATTTTGTATGGAAATATTTATATCAAAGGTGGCGGAGACCCTACATTGGCTATCGAAAACATAGAAAAATTGCTTTGTGAGTGGATTTATGCCATCGAGAAACAAGGCATCAAAACTATTACAGGTAGTATTATTGCCGACGAAAGTATTTTTGATAATAAGGCAGTGCATAATCGTTGGGTTTGGGAAGATGTTGCAAGTGGCTATGGTGCAGGTAGTTATGGCTTATCTTTTCATGAAAATCTTTACTACATTCGTTTGAAAAGTGGAAATAAAGAGGGTGATGCTACAAGTATTCAAAATGTGTATCCACCTATAGAAAATTTAACATTTTATAATAATATTTTGACAGGTGCAAAAAACTCGGGTGATAATAGTCTAATTTATGGCTCACCAGATACCTATATTCGCAATCTTTCGGGAACTATTCCGCCCAATGAAACAGCTTTTATACTCAAAGGGGCAATTCCAAATCCGCCTTTATATTGTGCTACAAGTTTGCATAACTTACTGTATTACAATAAGATAACAGTTTTACAATTTCCGACTACCTACCAAGAGTTTACTAAAATAAAGGATATTTCTACGCTTAAACGCATAAAATTTTACACAACCTATTCAGAACCGTTATCCGAAATTATACGAGTTACCAATCATAAAAGCATTAATTTATATGCCGAAAATTTTTTGAGAATCTTGGCATATCAACGCACAGGGCAGGGAACAACGGAGGCAGGAGTACAAGTGATTACCGAGTATTTGCAAAATAAAGGCATCAATTTGCAGGGTTTTTTTATGGAAGATGGCAGTGGTTTATCTCGTTTTAATGCTATTTTGCCCGAACAATTAACCCGAATTATGCACTTGCAAACAAAGCAAGCTAATTTTCCTGTTTTTTATCAATCTCTACCTTTGGTAGGTGAGAGTGGAACAGTCCGAAATCTTTGCAAAAATACTGTTGCCGAAGGCAAAATTCGTGCAAAAAGTGGTTCTATGACTCGTGTACGTTGTTATACAGGGTATGTGCAGACAAAAAGTGGCGAAAAGTTAGTTTTTTCTATGATGGCAAATAATTATAGTGGCAAAGGTACAGATATGGTAAAAAGAATGGAAAAAATAATGGTTTTAATGGCTGGATTAGATTTTTAATAGCACTAAATTTATTGTCTTGTAGCAATAAAAGATATATAAATTAGGTTTTCGTCTCAAAACTTTGAGATAGAAAACCTATTATTTTTTAAATAAAATTGTATTTTTTCATAAATTAGAATAGTTTTGTGGTTTCGAATGTATCAACTCAACGCTAAAGCGTATGTTAGATTTCTATTGCGAAGTTACAATTATTTTAACATTACAAACTCATGTCAGCAGAATATACACCCAAAAACATAGAAACCAAATGGCAAGACCTTTGGCAAAAAAAGCAACTGTATAAAGTTAGCACCAACACCCAAAAGCCCAAATATTATGTGCTTGATATGTTTCCCTATCCTTCTGGGGCAGGTTTGCACGTTGGGCATCCTCTCGGCTACATTGCCTCCGACATTATTGCACGTTACAAACGTCTAAAAGGCTTTAATGTTTTGCACCCAATGGGCTTCGATTCCTTTGGTTTGCCAGCCGAACAATACGCCATTGAAACAGGGCAACATCCAAAAATTACTACCGAAAATAACATTGCCACTTTCAAAAATCAATTAGGAAAAATAGGTTTTTGTTATGACTGGGACAAGGAAATTCGCACTTCAAGCCCTGATTATTACAAATGGACACAATGGATTTTCAAACAACTTTTCGAATCTTGGTATAACAATAAAAGCAAAAAAGCAGAAAATATTGGTGTTTTAGTAGCTGAATTTGAGAAAAATGGCAATGCAAATGTAGATGCAGCTTGTGATGAAGATACACAAATTTTTTCGGCAACAGAATGGCAAAACTTTTCGGCAAAAGAAAAATCTGATAAATTATTGCAATATCGTTTAACGTATTTAGCAGATGCTTTTGTGAATTGGTGTCCTGCGTTGGGTTCTGTTTTGGCAAATGACGAGGTGAAAGATGGAGTTTCTGAAAGAGGTGGACATCCTGTAGAACGTAAAAAAATGCGTCAATGGATGATGCGAATTACTGCATACGCTGAAAGATTATTGAATGATTTGGACACCATAGAATGGTCGGAAAGTATCAAAGAAATACAAAGAAATTGGATAGGAAAAAGTTTGGGGGCAGAATTGAGGTTTAAAATTAGCCCCCTAACCCCCGAAGGGGGAACTGACGAAACAACGTCAAAAACTCCCCCTTCGGGGGCTGGGGGGCTTGGCGTTGGGGAGTATTTAGAAGTTTTCACTACTCGTATTGACACAACTTTTGGCGTTACTTACCTTGCCATTGCACCTGAACACGAATTGGTGGCAACTTTGACAACAGAAGAACAAAAACAAGCCGTTGCAGTATATGTAGAAAAAGCAGCAAACCGTAGTGAAAGAGAAAGAATGACCGAAGTCAAAACTTCGACAGGCGTATTTACAGGTTCTTACGTCATAAATCCATTTAATAACGAAAAAATCCCTGTTTGGATAGCAGATTATGTGTTGGCAGGTTATGGAACAGGCGTTGTAATGGCTGTGCCAAGTTCTGATGACAGAGATTTTCGTTTTGCAAAACAATACAATTTACCAATTATCAATGTGATTGAAGGTGCGGAAGAACTCGAAAATCCTACGGATAAAAAATATGGTAAAATGGTTAATTCTGGGTTTTTAAATGGTTTGGATACAGACGAAGCTATTTTAAAAGCTATTGAATTTGCTGAAAATCAAGGAGTTGGCACTGCAAGAACAAATTATAGAATGCGTGATGCGGTTTTTGGAAGACAACGCTATTGGGGTGAACCTGTGCCAATTTATTTTGACGAAAATAATATTCCAAAACTACTTTCTGATGAAGAATTGCCTTTGTTATTGCCCGAAATAGACCAATATAAACCAACAGAAAACGGTGAGCCACCATTAGGAAGGGCAACAAATTGGAAATATAGCCCCCTAACCCCCGAAGGGGGAACTGATGCTGTAACGTCAAACTCCCCCTTCGGGGGCTGGGGGGTTACTCCCCCTTCGGGGGCTGGGGGGCTTGGGTTTGAATACGAACTTAGCACCATGCCAGGTTGGGCAGGTTCTTCGTGGTATTGGTTGCGATATATGGATAATAAAAATGACAAAGAATTTGTGTCAAAAGAGGCAGAAAATTATTGGCAGTCCGTAGATTTATATGTGGGTGGTGCTGAACACGGAACAGGGCATTTGTTATATAGCAGGTTTTGGAACAAGTTTTTGTATGATTTGGGCTATGTTTCGACGGTTGAGCCTTTCAAAAAGCTGATAAATCAAGGAATGATACAAGGTAGGTCAAATTTTGTTTATAAATTGAAAGATAGCAACAAATTTGTTTCTCTGAAATTTAAAGATAAATATGAGGCTGCAAACATTCAAGAATTGCACGTTGATGTAAATATTGTTGAGAATGATGTGCTTGATTTGGAAAAATTTAAGGCTTGGCGACCAGAATATGCAGATGCCGAATTTGAAATGGAAGATGGCAAATATGTTTGCGGTTATACGGTTGAAAAAATGTCGAAACGGTGGTATAATGTCGTAAATCCTGATGATGTTGTAAACCGTTATAGTGCCGATACTTTGCGGTTGTATGAAATGTTTTTAGGTCCTTTGGAACAATTTAAGCCTTGGAATATGCAAGGAATTGATGGTACACACAAGTTTTTGAAGAAACTTTGGCGACTTTTCTATGATGACAAAGGTAATTTTAGAGTTACAGATGACACACCAACAAAAGACGAATTGAAAACTTTGCATAAAACTATCAAGAAAATTGAGGACGATATGGAAAGATTTTCGTTCAATACGCCTGTGAGTACATTTATGATTTGTGTGAATGAATTGACAGAACAAAAATGCTATAAAAAGCAAATTTTGGCTGATTTGTTGGTTATTCTTGCACCTTACGCACCGCATATTGTGGAGGAATTGTGGTTTGCTTTGCAATATCCAAACCAAAATATCGAAAATTGGCAAGCAGAATACAGTGTAATGAATGCCACTTTTCCAACTTGTAACGAAAGTTATTTGGTAGAAAGTAGCTTTGAATATCCTGTTTCTATCAACGGAAAAATGCGTCATAAACTCACACTTTCTTTGGATTTGACTGTTGCAGAAATTGAAAAAATTGCCTTAGCTGATGAAACTGTGCAGAAATGGTTGGAAGGGAAAACTCCGAAAAAGGTGATTATTGTGGTGGGAAAAGTGGTGAATGTTGTGGTGTAATTTTTTAATTACGAAATTACTAATTACGAAATTACGAAGTATTTTAGGTAATTAGATTTTAAAAAGTAGTGTTTTTTTTTGTTCCGTTAGGAACTCTATATTGGTAGCAAAAATAATTCTCTCCTCCTCTTTCTTATCCGTCATGAGCTATGTGTAGCTCCTAACGGAGCAAAAAATGAAGGAGGTTAAGCATTTTCTACCAATATATAGTGCCTAATGGCACAAAATTAACTAATTAATTCATAACAAAATTATAAATTATGATACCTAAACAATGGTTTGAAGAACAAGGAATAGCAATAAAGGAATATTCCAAAGAAGTTACTTATACAGTTGAATTGGAGAATGGAGATAGGAAAGTTGACCTAAAAAAAAGTGAATTTAGCAATGGCAATAATTATTTAGAAATTTCTTTCTATGAACAAAATATAGTTTTAGCTACCTATGAAGGTGATTATTTAGAAAATATCAACTTTTTGATAAACCAATGGCTAATTTTCAGAGTAGAAATTAAGGATATTTTAGTTGCAAATGATGATATACAATTTACAGATTTATATGAGTATTATTTGGAATTTGGGATAAATGCTTTTAAAATTTATAGTTGGGCTAATACACTTTATAATATGAAAGAATATATTGAATATTCAGGTGAAGATGCTTATAAAAGAATGTTTATTGTTTACGAATTATGCCGTAACTCTGCTTTATGTTATCAATTTCGTTGTTCTGGAAATCTCAACTATATAGCTCTTTTTAGTGGCACTCACCCAGTTGAAAATTCTTATAGCATAGTTATACAAAATAATAATTATTTAGTAAGTGTAAAAATACCAATACCAACTTTTGTGAAAGGTGAAACAGGTTTTAAAGTTGAGTATGACGAGCAAAATCAAGAATTTCCTACTCCCCACGAAGCCGTAGCGTATTTGGAAACTTTATTAGCTGAACATTTGAAAAATACTTAGTTTTGTATCTAATCATTGCATCTTTCTATAAAATAAAACCTATGAAATTACTTACAAAACTTTCCTGTTTTTTGTAAATTTGTAAAAACTTAAAGCTATGACTTTACAATATGTTACGAACACAGAAGGTGTGCCTGTTGCTGTTCAAATTCCTCTATTGGAATGGGTTGATGCAAGAGTTAGGCGAATTGCGTAGAAAAATAGAAGTCTTGCAAGGCATCAAAGATGGAATAATTGAAGTAAGAAAAGCCCGCAAAGAAAAAAGAAAACTCCAAACTTTAACAGATTTTCTAAATGCGTGTTAAAGATTCTTGCTATTTGCAATAAATCAGAAATTACTAATCTTTCAGACAAAGAAATAAAGGATTTAATCAATGAATTAGAATAAAATTGCCTTAGCTGATGAAACTGTGCAGAAATGGTTGGAAAGAAAACTCTGAAAAGCAGTTTAAGTTATTTTTTGATACTTTCCAAGCCTTTAAGACTTACAAAGTATCAAAAAATAAACTTTCTATTCCTTAAATCAAAGCATTTTTTAACAATTCAGCAATAGATGCAATTTCCAAAAAATCACTTTGCATAAGTATGGCGTTTGGGTGAGTGTCTGTTGCTGCTACTTTTTCTATTACCCCCGATTGTTGTATTCTCTCGATGGCATTATTAGGGAAAATTCCATGCGTGGTTATCACATATATTTTGCTTGCACCAGCTTCTTTATATGCTTTTGCTGCTTGGATAAGAGAGCCACCTGTGCGAATCATATCGTCATAAATTACTACTGTTTTGTCTTTTACGTCTGCATTTACGCCTGTTACCTGTGTTTCACTGCCACTTGTACGCCGTTTATAGACAAATGCTGCTTGTACGTGCATATCATTTGCTAAGGATTCTACCCATTTGGCACGTCCTGCATCTGTCGATGCAAACACAAAATCATTGCCACCAAATTTTTTTGCCAATGCAATAATAATAGGCTTAGCATATAAATGATAAGTTCGTAGATTGTTCGCAAAATAATGCGGTATGCCCTCCGAATGCAAATCTATCATGATTACTTGATTGCCATAAGGTGCCGAAGGAATAGCAGACAACAACAAAGCTCTATTTTTTGCGGTTACTATTTCGCCTGTTTTTACTGCCCTTTCCATGGTAGAATAACCAAAATAAGGAATTACAATGGTCAGTTTTTTTGCCCCATAATGCACCAAACCCGAAGCTAAATCGTATAATTCTAAAGTGCTTTTGTCCGAAATAGTGCCACCAAGCAATACTACTTCTTGTTGCTTGAGGTCTGAAACAATGCGGTAATAATCTTCTCCATCAGGAAATTGTTTATGTTCAATAATTCCTTCAGTAAAATAATCCGCATATTGCAACAATTTATCCTTTAAATAGGCATAGGAGGCAGTTGAAAATAATAACATAGATAAAATGATTAAGATAATTGTTTTACTACTTTTTTACAAACTGTGCTACTCTTTTTATTTAATTTACTTTGAAGGTATCATCATTTTGCAACAATAACCCCTTCAAAGAAACCAGCTATTTTTACTGTTTAATCAATTTTTTATAGACTGTAATTAGCTTGCCATTTGCTTGTTTTTTGGTAATTTCCAATACATACACTCCCGAAGGCAAATTATCTACATCTATTCGCAATTTTTCGGCTACACTATCTGTAGCAAATTCTATGTTTTGTCCAAGTGCATTTACCAATTTCAAAGCTAATTCGTTATGCGGAATATCGGTTTGCAACATAAAATAACGATTACTTGGATTTGGATATATTTGCAACTGTTGTGCAAATAAATCTTCTTCTATGCCTGTTACTACGTTGATAACCAATACATTAGATTTCGCTGGGCAACCTTTTGCATCTGTTACTATTGCATAATAAGTACCTGCAATAATTGGTTTTACTTCGGTAGCTGTTGGCGAAACTTGTAATTGCTGTGCAATTTGCGAATTTATTGGCAATACATACCACTCTACTTTTACATTGGTGCTTACATTGCTAATGGTTGATTTGATTAATTGATTGCCATTATCTGTTTGCAAAACTATGCTTACGATTGGTTTTGCTATCAATTCTATACGCATTGGCTCTGTAGCTTGATAGACACAACCCTCTGCATCTGTTATCTGCACATTATACTCTCCTTCTCGAATAACATTAATGGTTGGTTTATCTTCACCTGCCAAACGATTGCCATTAATAAACCATTGATAGGCTTTTGCTTGCAATTTTGTATCTGTAATCATAGATACAATGGTGGTATTTATTTTTTCGCCTTCACAGTATCTGGTTGTACCTTGTGTAGATAAGCTAATACTATTAGAATTTCCACAAACTACTTTTACCGATATATCTCGTCTTAGCAATGTCAATCTTTGTGTAAACGTATTAGTTATTTGTACGGTATAAATTCCTGCGTCCGCCAAATTTGGGAAATTTTTGGTATAAGTTGCCGAAGTTGCCCCGCCAATAGCTATGCCGTCTTTAAACCACTGATAACGGTTTGCCGTACCCGCAGTAGTAACACGCAACACTATAGATTGACTAAGATTGAACAACAAATCCTGTGCTACATCTACTTTATCTTGTGGCTCATAAATAGCACCTGTGGTGTTAATAACCGCCAAATTTCGCAAAGTTTCCAAATCTCCAAAATCTAAGAAATTAGAATGTATTACAAAAGTTTGTAAGGTATTTAAGGTACTTAAACTTGCTGGCAAATCTTTGAATAAATTATTTTGTGCATAGAAATCTGTCAAATTTCGCATATTGGCAAAAATATTTGGCAAAATATCCAATAAATTATTAGAAATATCCAATAATTGCAAATTTACTAATTTTTCCATTCCTGTTGGCAACACGGTAAGTTGATTATTTGCAATATTCAATTTACGCAATGCTAATAAGTTTGTTAGTTCATTTGGCAAAGTTTTTAGCAAGTTATTATTGACTAATAGATTTTGTAATTTTGCTAATTTACCAATTTCTGCACTGATACTTGTAAATTGATTACTCGACAACCACAAAGTTTGCAAATCTGTCAAAGTTGCAAGTTCTGGTATAATATCACCTGTCAATAAATTTTTACTTAAGTCTAAATATTGCAATTTTTTGAGATTTGCCAATGTTTTAGGAATTGTTCCTGTAATAGCATTTCCCGACAAATTAAGGTATGTAATATCCGACAAAATTCCTGTAGATACAAAAATATCAGGTAATTTTCCGACTAAGTTATTATTTGCCAAATTGATACTCAATACTTTTGTACCTTCCATTTCTACGCCATGCCATTGTGCTACAGGTTTAGTTCTGTCCCATTTATTAATCCAATTTTGTCCACCTAATAAATCATTGAGTTGTACCAAAATCATAGAATCTAAACCACCTATTTGTCCTACTACACGCAGGCGGATATTTCTACGTTGTAGTGTAAGATTTGTACCTAAGCTATTGGTTATCAAGGCACTATATACCCCTGCATCTGCAATGGTAACGGTATTTTTTTGCAAGTTAGGCGTAAAAGTAGTAAAGACATCTACCCCATCTTTTGTCCATTTATAGGTATTACGAGTACCTCCTGTTTTTATTTTGAGGTTGATAGATTGCCCAACATAGAGTAAATATTCCTCCTCTTTATCTACTTTATCTTGTTTGTCGTAGGTAAAGGTAAAAGTACGTCCTACAAAAGGCTCTACCGAAGCAAAATCTAATTTATTACTGCTAATATCCAAAATTTTCAAACGTCTTAGCGAATTTACTCTGCCTGTCAAAATACTATCCAAGTTATTGTTTGGCAATTTGATTTCGATTACACGACCACCAAATACTTTTACCCCAATAAATGTGGTAAAAGATTGTGTAAAATCCCATTTTGTTTTCCAAGCATCTCCTTTGGTACTTGTATAAACTTCTCTTAGAATGTCTAAATCTTCAGCAAAAATTCCACCATTTACTACTACAGTCAAGAGATTTCCAATACTTCTGCGACATTTTGAACGAATGTGTGTACCATAAATCAAGTATTGTTCGGTTGCTGTGAGAGTATCTGTAGCAAAAACCAAATTATTATTATTGCCTGCAATAGTACGAATTACCCTATTATCTCGTACTCTTACCAAATCATAGCTTATACTATCTTGAGATTTTTCTAAGATTACAAACGAGTTAAAGTTTGGGGAAATTTCTGCCCAATTTGGGTCTACATAGCTTACTTTCGTGCTATCTATGTCATTTGGTCGGCTTAAAGTAGCTCGGAATGGTACTGCCTGCCCATAACAACGCAAATAATTTTGCCAAACTGCTACCGAAGGTGCTACTACAAAACCTATTGGCAAATTATCTATCAAAATTGTACTATCTGCTCTTACTTGCAAGCCACTAAATTCTGTACCAAATACGCCATTTACATCTACATCATAACTTTGATTGGTACGTGGATTTGCTAATTTGATAATTATTTTTCCATTTGGCACTTCACAACTTGTCGGATTAATTACCCGAACCGAAGTAATAATTGGTGCTGTCAAACTTGTACCCTCCAAAAATAAGGTATTTGCATAAGGTAATGTCGAGCAACCAGAAAGTGTATTTGTGGCTTTGGTACTGCTAAAGGTAATAGCACCGCTAATTTGTGTAACTCGCAAAGTTCTATCTGTACCTAAAACAACATTTTGTGCATCTGCTACGCCGTCATTGTTATAATCTATGTTATACGCCTCTCCTATTACACTATTTGCATCTAAAGTAATTACCAAATCTGCAAATGTACCACTACAAGTAGTTAGTTTATTTAAGATTTGTATATTGGTAATTTCGGAACAAGCCACAAAAAACGGATTGCTAATTGGGGAACTTGTGCTAAAGGTAGAAATATGTGTTGCAATAGTTGTAATAGCATTTCCGACTGTTGGAGTAGTAATTGGTGGATTCAGGGTAACTGTCCAAGTTACTGCTGTTCCTGCTGCCAAAGTTACTGTGCCTTCGCCAATATAAGTATCTGCTTGTGCATTTACATTGGTTGCATTACTAAAGAATTGGAAACGGTAATTCCCTGCACCCATTACTGTAGTATTCATTGTACCTGTCAAAATCAATGGCGAGGAGCCCAAATTTACGCCTGTAATAATTGGTGCTGGCATATTGCTATTTGCTGCATTGACAAAACTAATACCGTTTGTTTGGGTAATAGCTGTCGAAGTAGGATTATTATTTAGAATTTTGTTAAACAATATCGTGTTTGCTGTTGCTGCTGCTCCATTAATTACCATACCAACGGTGCTATTATTGGTAATTGTATTACCATTCGCACTTACATTACCAATTCTATTGCTACTTCCCAAAATATTAAGCCCTGTTTGGTTGGCGGTAATGGTATTGCTTGCAATGGTGTTATTGTTTGCACCTGCTTGTATATCTATAGCTGTAGTGTTATTGGTAAAGGTATTTCCTGTGCCAATATCACCAATTTGGTTATTACTACCTGTTATTTGTACGCCAACTCCATTTGCAATGTTATTTAGTCCTATCAAATTGCTTGCAATAGTAGCATTACCACTCAAAGCCAAACCTGTAGTATTTCCTGCAATGGTATTTGTTGTAATATTTGTTCCTGTAATATTTACTGCTACATTAATACCTGTGGTATTTGCAATGGCTATTGTGCCATTTGTACCCACAAAGTTATTGCGAATCATTGCATTGTTGGCTATTACATTAATACCTGTGGTATTTCCTGCAATAATATTTTCATTTCCAGCATTTGCAGCACCAATAGTGATGCCTGAAGCAGCAATTACAATACCTGTTGTTTGTGTACCTATTGGTGCATTACCTGCTATATTTGTTCCTATTTTATTATTGTTAAAAACAAACGGATTAGCTTGTAAATTTACGCCTGTAATATTTCCCGAAACAATATTGTTCGTAATATTTGTGCCTGCAATACTTGCACCTACATTAATACCTATTGTGTTTGGAATAGCTACTGTGCCATTTGTACCTATCAAGTTGTTGGTAATTACCGCATCTATACCTGCTATGTCTATACCTGTTGCATTAGCTACTATGGTATTGTTATTGATATTTACAGAACTTGCATTGGCACGAATACCTGCACCTGTAGCAAAATTTCGGATTGTCAAGCCTTTAATTTCTGTACCAGTAGCTGCTGTTCCACTAATATCAAAACCGTTAGCTGTTCCTGCTGTAGTTCCGTCTATTTCTATTCCAGCTTGCGAAGTTCCATCAATAGTTACTTGTTTTGTAATTGATGGCAATGCTGTTGTTGGACTAATAATAAATGGTGCATTTGGAATTGCAAAGGTAATTATTTGTGGACTTGTTACAATATTTGCATTTTCTATTGCTCTACGCAAAGAGTTTGCACCTGCATTGTTGGTATTGCGAACAACAAAATCTACAAAAGCATCAGACTCCCCTATTGTATAACTATTTTGTAAACTTGTACTTGTAGGAATATTATAGGTAAATGTTTTTGCAACTGTATTAATATTACTATTTGCTTGAATATCCCAATTTGTAATTGCATCATAATGAGCCACCACATAACTACTTGTATTACCTATTGTAGGTCTTAGTTCATTATCGTCATACGCAAATGTCCATGTACCTGCACTACTCAAAGTAGCTGTACTTGTAATATCCCAATAACGACTCAAGGTATTCGCATTATTTGCATTAGGAATTGTGCCTGTAGTTATCATTGGTCTTACAGAAACTGCACCAGCATTGATAACTCCAGATAAAGTTGCAGGCGAATAAACTGTACCTGTTCCTATTGGGAATATAAAAGTTGTAGTGCCTGTATTAAAAGATTTTGTCAATTTGCCACTTGTTGCTGTGCCGTTTGCCACAAACATTTTTGTATTGCTAAATGACAATGCTGGTGTTGCTATAACCGTTGCAGCAGTTCCTACATTAAAGTCAAAAGTATTCAATAAAATATTACCACTTATAAAGTTTACCGTACCATTTGCAGTGCTTGCAATGCTCAAACTTAGTCCTGCTCCTGTATTGCTTAAATTCAAATTATTGAAACTCGTTGTTTGTGTCCCTCCTATCACTTGGGCATTTAAACCAGCACCATTGAAAGTAACCGTATTTGTACTTGTGTAAGTACCGTCATTAGTCCAATTTCCAGCAATATCTATGTTGTTTGCACCTGCATTTAATGTAACTCCTGCTGCAATGCTTAAATCTTTTGTAACAGTCATTAAGCCTGCATTTAGAGATTTTGTTCCTGAACTTGTAAAGTTTACATTTCTGTATGTAACATTTGCACCTGTACATACGGTTTGTGTAGTTCCGTTATAATTTACGGTGCTGTTGTTGGTGTCTGTTGTTAAAGTCAATACTCCTTGATTGGTATTCCCTGCAAGATTCAAAATATGGTCTGCCCCTGTCATTATGAGTGTACCTAAAGCAGCAGTTGGATTGAAATTACCACCTACGGTTAAAGTTTTTGCAGGTGATATGCCAAAATCTAAAGTTGTGCCTATTTGAATATCTAACAAGTTTTGTGTAGAGGTAGTACCTTGCAAAGTTTTGGTATTATTGAACAAAGACAAATTACCATAATTCAAAGCAGCAATAGCTTGATTACCACCACGATACTGCACATTAGAAGTAGCAGCCAAACTTGCTGTAAAATTAGCGGGGAAAGTATTGGTATGTGTACTCACATTACCGATATTGAGTGTAGCACCATTTTCCACACGCAAAGTTTTGCCTATCAAACCTATAAGAGTAAAATTAGCTAAATCTATATTTGTACTCAAAATATTTACATTGCCATTGGTAGCTATATCATTTACAAAAGTTTTAATACCTGCCGTGCCTGTAAATTCAATGTTTGGTAATTGATTAGTTCCCTGTGAATTAAACAAAGCCAAATTTGCAGAAGTTGGCAAGTTGTAACTTCCTGTACCTGTAAACTCTACTGTTCCTAAGCCTGAACTTGCAAAAGTATTTGTTCCTACTGTTGGTAAAGTTCCTGCACTCAAGCTAATTTTTGAACCACTGATACCCGTTAAAGTTGTTATGGTATTTGTTGGCACAATATTACCAAAATTCAAAATAGAATTTGCACTTGTTAAATTAATGGTATTGTTTAACTGAATATCAGAAGCATTGGTTACAAAAATTTTGTGTGCTGCACCAATATTTACAATAGCATTGTCATTTGGCGTACAATTACATGATGCTCCTGTATGTTGCAAAGTATTATCTATAGACCAAGTTCCTGATGTATTCCAATTCCCATTATTCAAAATACTGTAATAGTTTAATGGCGTTGGTGAATATACTGCAAGGGCATTGTTTGCACCAATATTTACACTTGTCAAAGTTGCTGAAGTGCCTGTGATAGTGCCAGATAATGGCGATAAAGCCCAACTTGTGCCATTAAACAAATAGCCTTTGCTTGTTGCAATAATACCTGTATTAATATCTCCACTCGACCAACTTGTCGCAATATTTGCAAGATTTGGATTTTGTGGATTAATTTCCCAAGCTACATTTACATAATTGACAGTAGCAGGAATAGCAGTAGTAGCAGTTGCATTGCGTACCCGTACACTTGTATTGCCAAAAGCAAGTGTAGGTGTGATAGTAATTGGGGTATAACTTGTGGTAGAAATACCAACAGGGAATAAATAAGACACAGTGCCTAAACTATTCCAAATTACTTTTCCTATACCATTCGTAACTATATAATTGTTGCTACCAAAAGTAGTAGTACCTGCACCATCTTGTATAGCAGTGCTTACAGTCAAATCAAATGCACCCAAAATTAATTTCCCTGCATTTAATCTCAAGGTATTGGCAGCCGTTGCAATTCCTAAATCTACATTCAAGCTATTGGTAATCGTCAAGCCATTAAAACTTGTGGAGGTAGTACCACCAATAGTTTGTAAACTTGTGCCATTAAAGGTAACAGTAGTGCTTGTGGTTGTTACTGCACTTGCATTGTTTGTCCAATTACCTGCCAAACTAATGTTACCTGCTAATATTTTGGTACTTGCATTGGTAAAAGTTATATTTTGGTAATTTGGACTTGCAAAAACTTGCTGATTTACCAAACCATTATAATTTACTATACTGCCACTATTTGCTGTTGTATTCAAAGTTGTTATTGCATTGTTTGCACCTGCAAGATTTAATGTATGGGCAAGCCCTGTGCCTTGCATAGTAATAATAGAAGAAATTGTAGTATCTACTAAATCACCTTTTACTGTAACAGTACGAGCAGAACTACCAAAGTTTAGGTTTGCATCTTCAAGGATTAAATTGCCTTCGACTGTGATACTACCGCCAAGAGTTTTAAGACGACTCGTAGCAATGCCAAGACGCAACCATAGATTTCCATAAGTAGTTGGTAAAGCACTAATGGTTTGGTTAAAACTTGTAGTTGCATAAGTTACTGTACTATTAGGCTCTAAAATATAAGCACCATTAAAATTGGAAGGGAAATTATTAGTACCATTTAAAGTTAATGTAGCTAAGTTTTTGACAGAAAAAGTTTTTCCTATTGCTCCTGTACTTGTAATAGTACGCGGTGTCGATATTGTTGGAGAAGAAAAAACTACGTTACCACTTTCTACGCTAACATTGCCATTGGTTGTAATAGTTGCATTTAATGTTTTTACAGAGTTATCCATAAATATTAAATTTGGTAAGGCATTACCAACTATTGGGTTAAATTGCCCCAAATTTGATATAGTAGGCAAGTTATATGTATTTGTACCATAAAACTCTATTGTTCCTACGCCTCCACTTGCAAAAGTATTGGTCGTAACTGTTGGTAACTGTGCTATTGCAGAAATTGGGGCAGTAATTCGCAATTTTGCAGTAGTGGAAGTTGTTGCTAAAGTCCCAATAGAATGTCCTGTAGTTGTACCCAAATCCAATACGCCTAATGTACCTGTACCTATGTTATCAAAAGTAAGATTATTGATTACTAAATTGTTTGTACTAACTGTAATTGTATGGTCTGTTGCAATATAATAATTTCCACCTGCTACTGGCGTTGCATCTGCCCCTGTGTGTGTAGGCGAATTTGTCCACGTAGAAGCTAAACTCCAATCTGTCGAAGCTTTACTATAAAATGACTGTAATTTTGCAGGTGCATATTCTCCCGAAACTTGTCCTGTTGCTGTTACTACAGTATTTGTAGGCGTATTAAGACTATTATTTGTTGCCATTGACCACGTTGGCGTAGCAATACTATTTACGGTTCTGGTTGCTATTCTATTTTCTGCACTTGCTGTAGCTGTAGAAGTAATGGTCGCAGTTGGCGAAGTTCCTCCTACTAAAAATACGCCATAATAGGGCTGTGCAATAGTTCCCGATAATGGATTTGCTACACTTGTACTATTTGGATTTTCGTTTACTTGATATACTTGCACTCCATCTGGTGTGCCTGTGGCTGCAGTTACAGTCAATTTACCATCTGTTGAATTTGTAGTTGCAAAAGGATAACTAAAATTACTTACATCTCCTATATATGCTCCCGAAACTCCTCTTGTTGGTGCATTAACCATTAAGCCGTCAAAATTTGCCCCTACTGCTCGGTTTTCTACATAATCTGTCGATGGATTTGCTTCATCAAAACGGAAGTTAGCTATTAAACCTGATTCGTTGCCTATTAGTTTTTTGCACATTCTTGCCCTAATTGTATTTTCATCTAAAGCTACATTGTAGAAACGAAACTCGTCCATTTCTCCATTAAAAGCAGTTCCCGCAACTGGTATGCCTCCTATTCTACCCATACCAGCAGTAATACTAAAAGGTATTGCAGGGGTTTGAGTTTTAACAGCAACTCCATCGACATAAATAATTGTTTGATTACCTGCTACATCATTTACAAAAGCTACATGATGCCATTGATTATCATCATATCTATTTGGTGTAGTAATACCAAAAGTAAAAGGTAAGTTTTGTAATTGAATTGTTCCATCTATAGAATTAATAAAAGCAATTACAGCATTATTCTGTCTATAAAAATGCCTTGTACCCGTTGCTGGTGAAGTATTCTGTGCTTTAAACCATGTTTCAATAGTGAAAGTATTTGTAATTAAACTATTATTATTGATTTCAACATATTGATTTCCTGTTGTAAAACTTACCAAAGCATTTCCACTTCCCGCAGGTAAATTTAAACTTACTGCTTTAGTGTTAGAATATGTCGATATAGTAACTGGTGACGAGGTTACTGTACGTACACGATAGAAATAAGTAGTTCCTGCGGTTAAACCTGTACTGATGGCAAATGAATTGGTAGCTACAGTTTGGTTATTTAAAATCACTGTGCCTAAAAAATCAGCCTGTGTATTTACATCTACTAAATAGCCACTTGCACCTACAACTTGTGTCCAATTTGCGGTAAAACTTGTGGTACTTGCAACAGTTGCTGTAGTAGCTATTGGAGCAGGTAGATTAACAACTATTGTATATACTTGCGTAGCTATACAAGCATTTGCATCAGCAATTTGCACGCCATAAGTAAAAGTACCAAAGACAGTTGGTGTGCCTGTAAATTGTAGGTTAGTACCCGAAATACTTGCAGTCAAACCTGTAGGTAAAGAACCTGTAGTTGCTGTAATTGTATAAGGTGCTGTGCCTCCTGTAATAGTTCTTGTTTGCGTAGTATAAACTATATTTTGTGTGCCATTTGGTAAGGCAGTGTTATTTATAGTTATTGTAGGGCAATTTACTGTTAAAGTGGCTGCTGTTGATGTTGCTGTACCACACGTACCTATTACTACACAATCGTAAGTTTTACCATTTAAAGTAGCACTTGCACCAGTAATATTTAAGGTAGCTGTGTTTACATTACTATACATACCACCATTCGTAAGATTTGTCCCATTTTCACGCCATTGGTAGGTTAAGCCTAAGCCTGTAGCTACCACAGTGAAGGAGGCATTAGAGCCTGCCAAAATAATTGCATTACTTGGGTTTGTGCTTATGGTTGTTGTCTGATTTATTGTTACATTGCTTGTAGCTGTTACCACAGAACAACCTCCTGTAGCTGCAATCGTATAAGTTACTGTATAAGTGCCAACTGTCGAAGTCGATGGATTAATCTCACCTGTTAAAGCATTGATAGTCAAGCCTGAAGTAGAAGAATATGTACCGCCTGTAGT
>JBIKRY010000238.1:0-7704 GCA_044348925.1 Bernardetiaceae bacterium | reverse complement strand
CTGCTATAAAGTAAGGACTTTTTTTAGGGATAAAACTTTTTCGCATAAAATATTAACTTGCTTTAAATTATGGAAATATCAAAAATTGACCATTGAATTGCCAAAGTGGGAATTGCTGATAATAAATAAGTTGCGTAGCAACCGTATATTCGCCTTTAGGCGAATGAAATGTAAAGATAAAAACGAACTTGGTTATAAATTCACAAATTTTGAGAAATAATTACTATTTTTCTTTCAATTTACCCGACTCATTCGCCTAAAGGCGAATATACGGTATCCGTAGTTCACGTTAATTTTATTACCTATTTGTGTGCTAAAATTTAAAAAGTTGCGTCTTGGTGCAAGTGTGAGGTGCGAATGGAGTTGTTTTAATGTAATGGCAGTTGTAAGGCAAATAATGGCAAGATAGACAAACTTTCCAAATCAAAAGACTTAGAAAGTTTGTCTATATCCTAAAAATCTTTGCAAATTCCTTCACTTTCGTTCAATATTTGTTCAATAGCATCTATAAAATCCCAATTATCGGTATTTGTTGGGTGGTGCAAGGAGATAATAGTTCGGTTACAATCTACAAACCGTATAAACATTGGGTTTGCATCTTCCCAAAAACCTCGATGATAAATCATTCTTTCACCTGTTTGCGAAATACGCATACGCCAGCCATATCCATAATCAAATTTTTCATTTTTGTCGGTCGTGCCTTGTTCGTATGCAAGTGCCAAAGTTTCTTTGTGCAATAATTTTCCGTCATACAATGCTTGGTCTAACTTTAACATATCTTCTACGGTGGAGTAAATACCTTTTGCCCCCATAATTCCTTCTCTATAATCTTGTCGAATTGTAGCAATACTATCCATCGTTTTTTCATAGACAAAGGTATTTTTCATTCCCGCAGGCACAAATACGTATTTTTTCATATAAGCAGGATAACTCATACCACTTACTTTTTCAATAATCAAAGCCAATAACGCATAACCTGTATTACTATAACTAAATTTTTTGCCTGTCGTAAAACGCAAAGCTATTTTATGTTTTAGCAACACCTCTAACAAATCTTTGTTTGTCCAAATAGCTTTTTTGTTCTTGTTATATTTGATAAATACTTGATTATCATTGAGATAGTCGGGCAATCCCGAAGTATGCAGCAACAAATGCTTAACAGTAATGCCCTTATAACGTAATTTTGGAAACCATTTTTGAATATCATCAGTATATGCCAACATTTTTTTTTCTGCCAAAGTCATAATACCAATCGCAGTCAAAGGTTTAGAAACCGAAGCCAACTGCATACAATACGCAGTATCAAAACTACGCAAGGTATCTTTGCGAATATAGCCAAAAGCCTGTTTATAGACAGCCTTTCCATTTTCGGCTATCAATATCACACCATTATATCCTTTTTTGCCTTTACTAATATTTTGCATCAAAGAATCTATTTGTATATGGCGATATTGTTGTTTACACATTTCATTAGCTATGCGGTTTTTGGGCTTATTTATCAAAAATAACTGCTTACGAGTTTCATTTCCCAAAACAAAGAAAACTCCAAAAATAGTCAAAAATAAAGTACGTACTAACATAAGCAAAGGACTTTTGGGGTTATTATTTTCCATAGAGATAGCAACAAAAGTGCCTAAATTATAAAATTGGGTTCTATTTTTTGGCTAATTTATAGAAAAAAATGGGTAAAATAGAAAAATAGGATAAATTTTTTTTATAGCAATAGCAAGAAACTTTGTCGTATAGATTGCCATTTTGAGCAAAATCTATACAACAAAGTTTCTTAATAGTTAGCAAAGAACTAAAATTTACTTGATTTCTTTCAATTTACTTTCTTGCAAAATAAAAGGTCTATTTTCACTAATTCCATCGAGATTATCGTGGTATTCAATATCATCTTCAATAAATTTCCTACCATTTTTATCCATTAACATCAAATCATATTTGCCTTTCCCCAGATGAAAATCTAACAACTCTTCAGGGTCAAATTCATTATCTTCGTCCCCTTCATCTGCACACGCCGTTGCACAATGGTCTGTGCCATCATCTTCAAATTCATCATCTGCATCACCATCTTCGCTTGGCACGATATACAAATGTGTAAACGTATAACTTGTTTTGTTTTGTATCCAAAAAATATTTTTAGGTGCGGTAGGCATACCTGCCCCCGAAAACAAACACAAGGTTAAAAAAATAGATAAAATATTTGTAGATTTGGACATAGTATTATTGTTTTGTGATGTAAGTAATAAAACAAAAAAAGTATATTCACCTTTAGGCGAATGTGTTGCTTCGCAGACACTTGTACAAATTTAAAAATAACCTTAATTTTGTCCACTTACTTAATTGGTAGTAATGTAGAAATCATTTTTCTAAAAAATAATTTTACCAGCAACTATTTTTATTTTTTTTGTAAAAAAACTTCAGTACCTTTATTTTGGTTTGCAAATTTGCAAATCAAAATACTTTATTTACACAAAAAATGTTATATTTACTTTTAGGAAGCAATGTAGGTAATTGTTTGGAATATTTGGCAAATGCCTGCTCACAAATAGAGCAAAAAATTGGCAAAATTAACAAACAATCTGCCATCTATCAAACTGCAGCTTGGGGCTTAGAACAACAAGATGATTTTCTAAATATGGCTATAGAAGTAGAAACTTCTATAGATGCTTTTGAAGTTCTGGCACAAATACACCAAATAGAAACAGACTTGGGACGCAAACGGCTACAGTTTTGGGGTGCAAGAACCATAGACATCGACATTATTTTCTACGACCAACAAATTATCAGCACCCAAACCCTAACTATTCCACATAGCAGAATTTTAGAAAGGAGATTTGTATTAGTGCCATTATCCGAAATAGCACCAGAATTTATACACCCTGTTTGGGAGATGCCTATAAAAAAAATGTTAGAAATTTGTGAAGATAAATTAGTTGTAGAAATTTTTGGTAAAACTTTTGCAACAGAAAATATAAAATAGTAGTATTGTAAAAAATGTTACAATCTATTCGCAAACAAGAGAAAATGCTATTTGTTTTCTTAGGAAATACACTTAGAAATAAGTTTTTTAAAAAAATAGATAAAAAAGTAACAATAAATTTTTATTTCTAATAAAAATTATATTTTTTTACACAAACGTATAATAGTCTGTATTAGCAGTCAAAACAACCCAAAATAATGAATAGAACATTTAGTCATCACGGTTTCTACTCAAAACTCAAAAAGCATAGTATCAACTTAGCTTGTCAGGGTATGGTTTCTCAAGACTTACTGTCATTGATTGGGTTGAGTGTGAAACGCAAATCCGCAGATAATGAAGTGGCAGCCCGTCGACTATTTGCCATAGTCGTAGAATTGGCACAAAATATCTATCATTATTCTGCCGAAAAAGCCTATTCCGAAAAAGATAAATGCTTAGTTGGAGTTGGAACTATTACAATTAGTGAAAATGCAGATAGTTTTACCGTAAGTTCGGGCAATATGATAGACAATCACAAGGCAGACGGTATTCGTCAGCGTTGTAATTATATCAATACACTCAACGAAGAGCAACTCAAACAATATTATAAAGAACAACGCCGCTTGCCCAAACCCGAAGAAAGCAAGGGTGCGAATCTTGGATTTATAGATTTGGCGAGAAAATCGGGAAACCCGTTGAAGTTTAGCATTACACAAGTTAATGACAAACATTCCTTCTTCACATTGTCTATTAAAATTAAGAAAGATATAGCCTAATGGAAAATTTTTATATAAAAGCTGCTAATTTCATTCCTGAAATTAACTTTCTTCCCGAAACGGGCGAATTATCAATCTCTGGCGAGTCGTACCACGAATATACGCAAGAGTTTTATCAGCCTGTCTTTGAATGGTTGCGTAATTATTTAGCAACACCTAATAGAAATATTACATTCAATTTTCGTATGTATTATTATAATACAAGTTCGTCAAGACGTTTTTTGGAAATTTTCGATTTACTCGAAGATTATCAAAACAATCACCAAGGCGAAGTGCTTGTAAATTGGTACTACAAAGAAAATGACCTTGATATGCTCGAAAGTGGAGAGGAGTATGCAGAAGATACAGGATTAAAGTTTAATTTAATTCCTTTTTCTTAATAGGAATCCTATGAAAAAATAATTACCTATATGTTTTACATATAGGTTTTCTTGTTTAAATATACTATTTGTATAATTTAATTAGTAGTGTGTCCTATTTAAAAATTATGCCTTTACTTGTTACCCAAATTACCACATTTATACAAAAAATTAGTGCAACAAAAATTTTACAATTACTATAAATTTAACCTACAATGAATTTCTCAAACATCAAACTACCCAAAAAACTGCTCATACTTAGTTTGGCAGTTTCTTTATTGGCATCTTGCCAAAAAGAGGCAGAAACATCTGCTCCAATAAGCACAGCTGAACAATATAGCAACTCCATAAAAGATGCTATGATAGCCGAACCAAGTGAAGTTTCTACAAACTTGGTAGCCATTACCGAAAACAATCCAAATTTGGTATGGCAGACAAATGCACGTGGCGAAAAAAGAGTATTAATGGTTTCGTGGACAAAGTTTATATCCAGCTACCCTGTTGGTGATACCGTACAAACAAAATGGGGACATACTTGGGTAACTTCTGCACCCGAAATGAAAAATTGGTTTAAGACTAATTACCCAACTAATCTTAGCATAGAACAAAGAGCAGAGCAACTTTTAGGAGTGCCTTTTGGGCAAGGTTATACACATTTTGTGGAAATGTGGGTAAAACCTGAAGACTTATTTAGACCTTCTCCTGATAAAGAAATTACAGATAGTAAAGCAGAACTCGACTTTCCCGCAAACACAGACGATAATCACCGCAAATGGATAAACGACAACATTATTTTTTCGTATTATCCTCAAAAATATCCTTGGACAAGGCTTGGTTATACATACGACTGGGGCAATCCTAAATCAGAAGTGGGACTTTCGGAGTTTATTCTCAATAAAAATGCAAAGGTTATTGTAAAAGCTGTTACGCCTAATGCAGCTTATTTGACTAAATAATGTAAAGTTGTAGTAGTACCTAATTCTTGCCAAAAAAGCTAAATTTTTAGTTTTTTTGTGTATCTTTGTTACATAAATAAACCCACAAAATAGGCTTTGTGGGTTTTACTAATTTATAAAAATTACGATTTCAAGCAAGCAAACTTATGGAAATCCAAGAAATTGAAATACAAATTTATGACAAAATTCAAAAATCATCTGGCAATGCCTATGTCGAACAATTAACCGAAAATACATTTAGAATGACCGAAAATGATATTTTTAATTGTCAATTAACAAGAGGAACAGAATTTGAAACAAAAATAAATAAAGATGGATTGCACGAAATAGTAAAAATTACCAAAAAATCTAATTTTATAACAAGACGTTTTTTCCTTTCACATAAATACGAGTATGCTGATTATTTAGTTTTTGCAGAGGAATTAGTAAAAAATGGTGGATTTTGGGACGTATATTTTGGTGGAATTGCAATAATTAATATTCCCAAAAGTTTCGAATTAGAAAAAATAATGGAAGAATGTGGGATTAATTTATCAGATTTGACAGAAATAGTTGATGACCAAACTCTGAACAGAACAAAAGAAAAACGAGCAAAATCTTATCTAAAACATTTTGTAACCCAAGCACGTAAACGTGCTATTGATATGATAACAAAATTTGTAATTCCTTTTGAAAAATATTTGTAAATTTACAGAATTAAAAATATTTAAAAATCTATATGATAACAAATCTAAAATTAGATAATTTTACTTGCTTTAATGGCTTAAACTTAGATTTTTGTCAAGGTATTAATGTGTTTATTGGCAAAAATGGGACAGGGAAAACACATATTCTAAAACTTTTATATGCTATTTTAAAAGCTAATGAGATACAAATATTAACACAAACTACACAAAAAGACCAAGAAATTAATATTACTAATAAATTAAACGCATTTTTTAAACCCGAACAATTAGGTAGATTAGTGCAACGAACACAAGGACGACAAAATACACAAATAAATTGCTCAACAGAACATAATCATATAGCTTTTAATTTTGCAACAAATTCTAAATATGTTAGTATTAATTCGCAAGATAAACCTTTAATTTTCCCGTCTTTATACATTCCGCCAAGAGAAGTATTGTCTTTTTTTGAAGGTTTTTCGGCTTTGTACGAAAAACGTGAAATTTCTTTTGACGAGACTTATTATATTTTAGCAAAATCTTTGGAATTGCCTTTGTTAAAAGGGCGTAGATATGGTGAGTTACAGGATTTAATTAAGCTATTAGAAGATGCTATTGATGGAAAAGTTTTGAAAGAAAATGGCAGATTTTATTTGAAAATGAAAAATGATAAAATGGAAATAAATTTAGTGGCAGAGGGATTTCGAAAAATTGCAACATTAATGTACTTGATAGCAAATGGTGAGTTATCAAAAAATTCTATTTTATTTTGGGACGAGCCAGAAGCTAATCTAAATCCTAAACTGATTACAATGATTAGCAAAATTTTAAGACTTTTAGCTTCCAAAGGTGTGCAGGTTTTTGTGGCTACTCACGATTATTTATTAACTCACCAACTTTCTTTATACAAAGAATATTCGCCCAAAGGCGAAAAAATACCAGAAATGAAGTTTTTTTGCTTGCACAAAGATATTGAAATGAAAGTTGAAGTCGGCGAAACCTTAGCAGATATTGCTAATAATCCTATTCTCAATGAATATGCAGACTTTTATGATTTAGAGAAGACACAAATGTTGTATTCGAAAAACGCCATAAAGCAGAATTAACTACAAGAAATGATAAATTGAAACATAAAATGAAATGGCTAACTACAAAAACTTTGTTTTGTAATGTCAATGAAACATTAAATTATGAAGGTTTTATTAGCTAATAGCTAAACAAGAAATGGAAACAAATAAAAATAGCATCTTTGTATAAAAATATTGGAAAAGAAGGGTTTGTCTTATGAAGTATTCAAAAACTAAAAACTCCTAACAAATATGGATTGTTTATTATATGATTTTCACACACGCACAACCAAATCCTTTTTTGATTTATTTAAGCAGGGAGATTTTTTATTTCCTGTTTTTTGTATATCATTTTTTATATTTTTTTGGGTTTTTATTAATTTCTTAATCAATTGCTATAAAAAAAAACAGACAAGTAAAATAGATTTATTTGTTTTTGGAGGTATAACTTTATTTTTATTTTTAGCAAACTTATTTGCAACTTACCAATTAGAAAATCATTACAAGAAGTATGAGAATTTTTATGATACGCAATATTTTAATATAACTGAGGGTATTGTGCATAATTGTAGATACTATAAACGAGATGGAATGAACAAACTAAGCAGGACACAAATTGTTTTTGAGATAAAAGATGAGGAGTTTATTTTTAGTGAAAATTCATTTGGCAAAAAAAAATATTTAGAATTATCTGTCATTAAAAATGGTAAAAAGTTAAAAATTTGCCATTTAGGTAACTTTATATTCACCATAGAAGATTTAGATTGCAACAAATATTAGTTATTATTTACCCACAAAATAGCCTTTGTGGGCTTTACTACTTTATAAAAATTACGATACGATTTCAACCAACTTATGCAAACCCAAGAATTTTTACAAACTTATACAAAAGACGGTATCATACAAGTTATTGCAG
>JBIKRY010000237.1:0-7706 GCA_044348925.1 Bernardetiaceae bacterium | reverse complement strand
CTGACTTCCAATACAGGTAGCCAAGATTTTCAACAAATAAACTGCGAAAATGGGCAAAAACTCTACGAAAAAGTGCTTATAGAATCTCAAAAATGGGGAAATGACCAGAATATGATGTATGTGGTAGGAGCTACAAAAGCCACAGAATTACAACATATTCGCAAGCTGATTCCAAAACATTTTTTATTAGTACCAGGCTATGGCACACAAGGCGGAGATTTGGCAACGGTTTCGAAGTTTGGATTGACTAACGAGGGCGGATTATTGGTCAATTCTTCAAGAGCCATTATTTATGCAGATAGTAGCCGAAATTTTGCCAAAACAGCAGGCAAAATAGCCAAAAATATTGCACAAGAAATGAACAGCTATTTAGATAATTTGGGTAACTAATACAAGTTGTGTAATACATAGCTCTTGCTATGTATATGCTTATACTTTTACAGAAGTTTAAGAAAAGTAAAAAATCAAATAATCTATTGATAATCAATAAATTAGAAAAATGATAGATATTTTTTTATCTTTTTTTAACATTTTTTTTTTTGTCATTTGTTTTGTTTGCAGAAAGTTTACTACTTTTGGGAAATAAATTAGTAAGCAAAAATAGCTAATGGTTTATCGACAAGTATAACCTATTGTAAATCAATTAATTATAAAAATACAATGAAATTTTATTACCTTGATACGAAATTTACTTCGGGCAAATACAAAGGGCAAACTTTGGAAGAAGTTCATGCAAAAGACCCTGAGTATATCGAAAATGCCTTGAAAGAAGACGATAATTTTTTACTTACCGAAGAAGTTATCGACGAGCTTCAAACTGTAAACCCTGATTATAGTTTTTCTGATGAGGCAGTTTCTCGTCGGGACAGCAAAGAAAGGGAATTTGATAAATCTTCAGATGGTGCAGACGATGATGATGACGATTTTGAGGATAAGTATGATGATGACTTTGAGGACACCTTTGATATAGAAGATATAGGCGAAGATGACCTCGAAGACTTAGATGATATTTATGATGACGATGATGATGACTTAGATGATGATTACAGCGGAGATTTTGATGACTTTGCAGATGATTCGTCTTGGGATAGATTTTAGTGTTTATAGCTTGTAATTTGTAAATACTTTTGCAAGTATTTGCAAATTACAAGCTATATTCGTTAAGAAATTTTCATTTGTTTTAAGTTTTCATTTTTTATGTGTTGTACCATTACATCACACAAATTTTCCATTTCGGTAGCCATAAACTCATCTCCTGTAGAAGTTCGTAAAGTTTCTGCCATTCCGCCAATGATATCCACATAAAACCGTTTCATTTCGTCTATTTGCATATCTTTTACCCATAAATCTATGCGTAAAGTTTCTTTGGTTTTATGGTCCCAAACCGAAATATTTACTGCTTTGGCTTCTGGTTTGCCTGCTACTTGGCTATCACTTGCGTCCCAAAATATTTTATCGGGCAAGTTTTGGTCATCTAATTCAATATGAAAACGTATTTGCGACTGTTTCATGGTAAAATATATAAAGTTTGGAACAAAATTAGGAAAAAATTGCCAAAAATTTACTACATTTTTTATCTATTTTCAAAATACTTTGCCGTGTGTCAAGCCAACCAATTGTTTTACAATAAATGGAGTTTGTTTTAGGGTGGCTATGCTAAAATTGGTGAGATATTCGTTGCCAAAAAGTTTTTGCAACATACGTCCTACATAGACTCGTTGCCAAAAATTTTGTTTCCAAATTGTCTGATATTCCATTTCCAATTCATTTCTCGTGCTATGATTTCCCAAATAATTTACCAATAATAGATGCAATAATTTGGCACTATGCAATGCCATACTCATACCATTGCCACAAAGTGGCGTAATCATACCTGCTGCATCTCCCAACATCAAAAGATGATTTTCTACTACATTTTTTGCCTCAAAATTGATTTGCGAAATTACCAATGGTTTATCATATAACCTTTCAAAATCCGACAAATACCTTTTCAAAAACGGGTTTTTCATCAACACATTGCTTTCCATTTCGGCTATTTTGTTGTGATTGTCTTGCAAATTTTTGGCATTGGTCAAATAACATAAACAAAATCTATTTTTGTGGTCTGCCCAAGTATCTACCTTCGAAATTCCTGCATAACCATCTTTAAAATTATGTAATTCTATGCCGTCTGTAGGCAAATCTGCAACAAGATGATATTTTACAGCAACAAAATTTTGGGTATTTTTAGGAACTTTTGTAACAAAATTTCTTTGTAATTTTACATCAATATTAGATTTTTTGCCGTATGCAGCACAAGCTATTTTTGCTTGATATTGGGTGCTATTGCTGGTAATCGTAAAACTTTCCTTTGCAAATGCTATATTTTCTACTTTGGTATTTTCTAACAAAATAACTCCCATTTGGCGTGCTATTGTTGCCAATTCTTTGTCTAAAGTATAACGACTAATGCCAAAACCTCCCATAGCAAGTTTCTGCCGAAGTACATTGCCATTACAAGCCGATACTAATAATTTGTCTATATAAGGCACTTGCAAAGTATTTGGCTCTGTAGTTTCTGAAGATAAACGCAAAGAAATTCCCAAATTTTTTATAAATTGGTAAGATTCCATCGAGATATATTCGCCACAAACTTTGTGAAAAGGGTAGCTTTCTTTTTCAAATAAAATTACTTGTTTGCCACTTTTTGCTAATAAAATAGACAAAGCCAAACCTCCTAAACCTCCTCCAATAATAGCACAATCGTATAACATATAAAAAAATTAGGTAAATTAAGTAGATTAAGTAAATAAAGCTAATTATATTTGTATTAATTTGTTTCTATCTATTAATTTAGCATATTTTAAGACCGTTGCTTTGTCTATTATTTCTTCTTGAGCAATATGTAATAAGCAAGGATATGGGCAATGTTTTAAAATAATTTCTTCAGAACTTATTACAGGACAACCTGTAAAAATAATTCCTCTAATTCGCAAATTATTTTCTTTTTCTCTCCTCCGCAACTCCTTGATAGTCAATAAAGTATGGTTGATACTACCAAGATATAAATTTGCCACCAAAATAACTTCTGCCTGCAAATGTTCTGCAATATCTATCACAAAATCTCTATCATTTAAAGGCACTAAAACCCCACCAGCACCTTCTACAATCAAAATTCTATCTGTTTTAGGTTTTTTTATTTTTTGCAAATCTATTTCTATGTTATCCAACTGTGCTGCTGCGTGTGGAGATAATGGATTGGTTAATAAATAAGCTTCAGTATGTAAGGTGCTAACAGAATTAGTTAGTAGGCTTTCTACGGTTTCGGTATCACGTGGCAAACCTGCTTGAACAGGTTTCCAATAATCTGCTTGTAAGGCTTCGGCTAAAATAGCACTCACCAAAGTTTTTCCACTATCTGTGCCAATGGCAGTAACAAAATAAGTCATAAAATAACTGAAATAAGTAATAGATAAAATAAATGTGTATTTTGTCATTCTTCGCAAACGCAGAATGACAAATAGCAACTAAAATCATTGAAAATCAAATAGTTATGTTTGTGAGTAATAAACATACTAACAAACTTGATAGATTGTTGTTAGAATTTTTCTTTAGTTTTACTATCAATCACCAAATTAGACCACAAAAACAATAACAAAAATAGTAACTAAAAGTATAGCAGCAGCAATTACTTTGAGATGTGGCTTGCTATAGGAATAAAATCCGTCAATCATATATTCCTCAGCAGGTTTAATTGGATTGTATTTTACGCTTAGTTCTTTAATTTCTTCGTGATTCAAATACGGCTTTTTCGTTCTCACACCGTATTCTATGCCTTTATAATCGGTAAAATCTACCCACAAAAACATTCCTGCATCTCTCAAATAGCTTTTTGGCGAGCCATTCATCAACTCTCCTCCTATATCTATATCGGGAACTTCTGTATAACCTTGTTGATAATCTACACGATTGACGGCAGGAGTTTTCAGAACAACAGTGCCTATTGCCTCTTCAGCATTCTTTAGAAACCGTTTTTTTGCTATAATTTCGGATAAACCAATAATGCCTATTACAAGAGCTACAAGAATAAAAGGCATCAAACAAAATAATGCTATATAATTAGGGGTAAACATTTTTTATGAAATTTTGTTATGAAAGTAATTTTTGTTATGAGAGTAATTTTTTTAACTTAACAAGCCTAATCTGTCTAAAAAATAAGCCTATTTTGTAGGTTATTTTCTGAAATGGTACAAAATTCTATGATTAGCAAAACTATGTTTTTTTGCTACTTGAAAATATTTTGTAAAACATTTTTCAAAATTTTCCTCTGTATAATCTGCATACACATCTTCTTTGTTTTGCAACAATCTTTGTACTTTTTCATCTGTTTTAGGTACAAATTCAATAAGCAAATCTTGGCAAAGCATTGCAAAAAAATCTGCCATTTGCAACACAGGAATATTAGCCACGATACGCAAATGATGAATCAGTGCCAAAGCTAAAACCGTATTTGGCAAGTTGCCTCTTTCCCACACATTTTTATATTGTTTGTTTGCCCAACCTCTTGCTGCTGTAGGGTTTTGTAAATCTACTAATAAAGTTAAGTAATTTATAGGGTTTTGTGTGCCTATAGCTAAATTTTTTGAATTTTGGTATGCAACTTCTATGCTATCGTGGTCGGCATCAAAAGCTATAGTTTCTATTCCTAATGCTACTGCCATTTGTGCAAAAAGCCCTGTATTTGTTCCCAAATCCCATAAAGTTTTTGTTTGTAAAGAACGTAAAATAGTTTGGACAATTTGTTTTTTCTCTTGTAAATAAGCATCTTTTACATCTATTTGGTAATAGGCATACCAATTTGTATTTTTTTTGTATTGTAAATTTGTAATAGTTTTGTGCAAACTTTTGGCTAAAGTTGTAATAAAATGCTTGGTAAAATTTGGATTTTTTTGCTGTTTTTTGCCTATATTATTCGAATTGTCTGAAGTATCCAACCAACTATGTAAAATCAAATGTTGAAAAATTCCCCATCTCCACTTTGTTCGAAAAGGCAATAATTGTGTTGCTAATTGCAAAGGAATGCCATCTATATAAGCTATTTGCAATTTTTGTAATGCAATATTGGTGCAACTCATCAAGGCAAGTGGTGCTAAAAACTGTTGACAAAACTGTCGATATGCTACCCACGCAGTTCCTTCTTCATACACAACAAAAGAAAGTGTATCTATAAAAATGGGCTTATTTTCTACAAATTGCACATTATCTGCCTTCGCATCTTTGAGTACAAAACCATATTCCAAAGCTATGACTAAAATTTCTAAACTAAGCAAAGCTGCATCTTTGAGCATAGAAAATGACCATTCGCAAGGATAAGAAATAAAAGGAATGGGCTTTGGTTGTATAATTTTGTAAAAATTATGTTCTGAATAACTAACTAATTCTACTTCTTGGTGTGCTACTAACATATTTTTCTCTACTAATTTTGCATACAAACCTGTTTGTACTAATTTTGTATAGGTTTGGGCATAGTTTGGAAAAATACCTCGATAAATTTGGTTTTGGTAACAAAATACAAAACCCGCAGGGTCATTAAACGAAAGTTGCTCGTCTGTTTGTGTAGTATTAGGATTCATTGCTGTTGTTTTCCTTATCTTTTTTGCTAAATATTTGGGTAAACCATAAACGCAAATTTTTGAAATATACTGCTATGCCTACTATCCCTGCAAGTATTGCTTGCAACAACATACTGCCACTACCTGGGTCTACATAGCCGTATGCAGGCAAAGTAACCAAAATATTTAATACCAAAAAAGTACGAAAAAACGACATAAATAAATACTATAAATTGAATCTACAAAAATAAGTAATATTATTGTGGATACGTAATTAGACAAAAATAATTTCTATTTTCTTTCTGAACTTTGTATCTTTGCTAAGATTAGCAATATTTTACCAACAATTTTACAAACAATATGGATATTTACGAAATTATTTTACTTCTTTTCTTTTCTTATTTACTCATAGCCTTTATTGTCTATCGTATTCAAGAAAAATTTATCTTTAAACCCGAAAGACTCCCACAAGATTTTCAATACAATTACAAACAACCTTTTGAAGAATTATTTTATGAAATGGAAGACGGCGGTAGAATCAATGGTTTGCGTTTTCCTGTCAAAGATTCTAAAGGTCTGGTTATTTATTTTCATGGCAATAGTCGTAGTATCAAAGGCTGGGCAAAATATGCGACAGATTTTACACAACATGGATTTGATGTAGTGATGATTGATTACAGAGGATTTGGAAAAAGCATTGGCGAAAGAAACGAAAGAACTCTAAAATCTGATGCACAAATCGTATATCAACGTCTTTGTCAAGAATATACCGAAGACCAAATTATTATTTATGGGAGGTCTATGGGTTCGGGATTTGCAGCCAAAACAGCTTCCGTCAATCACCCACGTATGTTAATTTTAGATGCACCCTATTATAGTTTCAGTCGTTTAACAAATAGATATTTGCCGTTTTTGCCTGTTCCTTGGATTTTGCGTTATCACATTCGCACCAATACCTTTATCAAATATGTGCGTTGCCCTATACGCATTATACATGGCACAAAAGATTGGCTGATTCCTGTGCAATCGAGCAAAGATTTGGCTGCTATTATGCCCGAACAGTCTATTTTATACCAAATAGAAGGTGGAGGACATAATAACTTACCATCTTTCCCTGAATATTATAACATTTTACACACAATTTTGACAGATGCTTTGCGATTACCTTATGAAAAAGAGTTTCATAGACCAGAATTATTTTAAATCTCTATGCCTTATTATTGCTTATTTTTTCTCAATAGCAAATATTCCTGTTGGTTTTCTGATGGTATATTTGCTAAATTCTTCATTAGATACCAAGCCAATGCCTTCTAATCTTTCTTTTGGGGTTAGTATTTTTATGGCTTTGTCTGTACTAATTTCTTTTCTGCCTTGAAACCAAAACAATTCTTCAGTATAAAGAGTTTGTTGCTGTTCCATATTGACCACTACTACATTGCCAATTCCTACATATTTTTGCGTTGCATATTCGTATCTGCCTGTGTCGGCTTTCAAATCGGTAGTTTTTATTCCGTCTGCATTATACATACCTATCCGAACTCCTTTTGGATAAAATACATCATTATTGGCAAAAACTTGTTGTAAAGGGGCTTCTATTTTTATTTTCAGTTTTGCGTCTTCGCTATATTTGGTGGTTACTGTTTCAAATTCGATGGTTGCACCTTTATACTCATTTTTTTTCTTGTCATAAATCTCTGATTTATCACAAGCTACCATTCCGCCAAGTAATAGCATTACTACGACAGACATTTTAAGAGGTTTTTGCATGAAGATTTTATTTAAAAATAAAAATTAATTAACGTGAACTACGGATACCGTATATTCGCCTTTAGGCGAATGAGTCAGCTAAATTGAAAGAAAAATAGTAATTATTTCTCAAAATTTGTGAATTTATAACCAAGTTCGTTTTTACCCTTACATTTCATTCGCTTAGGCAGCCCCGCCTAAAGGCGAATATACGGTTGCTACGCAACTTATTTATTATCAGTAATTCCCACTTTGACGTACTTAATTCATTGATTATCAATACTTGCCTGCACGTTTTTTTCTAATTTTAGGTAATTCATTGATTTTCAACAAATTACTAAATGCAAAAAAACGAGTTAAATACTTCAT